>CABQOJ010000008.1 GCA_902465775.1 uncultured Porphyromonas sp.
CGATGAGATCGATCGGATCACCATCATTGACCCTGTCTCGGCGGAGAGCCAGGGAACGCTGGACAATCTACGCATCTACCCCGCCAACCTCTTTGTGACGACCGAGGAGCAGACGCAACGTGCTATCGTGGAGATCAAAAAGGATCTGGGCGACCGCACGGCCGAGCTGGAGCGCGAGGGACATCTCTTTGAGGCGAAGCGACTCTACGAGCGGGTCTCCTATGACTTGGAAATGATCAAGGCGGTGGGCTACTGCTCGACGGCCGCAAGCCTGGCGAGCGACCATTCTGCTTGATGGACTACTTCCCCGATGACTACCTCCTAGTCATCGATGAGAGCCACGTGTCGATACCGCAGATACGAGCGATGTATGGCGGAGACAAGGCGCGCAAGACCACTTTGGTCGAGTATGGCTTTCGTCTGCCAGCGGCTTTGGACAATAGACCGTTGGAGTTTAGCGAGTTTGTCAATCTGACGAACCAAGTGATCTACGTCAGCGCCACGCCGGCCGACTACGAGCTCAACATGAGCGAGGGCGTGGTGGTCGAGCAGGTGATACGTCCTACGGGACTACTGGACCCGCCCATCGAGATACGCCCCACAGAGCATCAGGTGGACGATCTGATGGAGGAGATCGTCATACGCACGGAGCGCAACGAGCGGACGCTCGTCACGACCCTGACGAAGCGTATGGCGGAGGAGCTGAGCGACTACCTCATACGAGCGGGCATCAAGTGCGCTTACATACACAGCGATGTGGACACGCTGGAGCGTATTCAGATTATGGACAGTCTGCGTGAAGGCGCTTACGATGTCTTGGTCGGAGTCAACCTCTTACGTGAGGGTCTGGACTTTCCCGAGGTCTCGCTCGTCGCTATACTGGATGCGGACAAGGAGGGCTTCCTTCGCTCGCACCGTTCGCTCACCCAGACGGCGGGGCGTGCCGCCCGCAATGTGCACGGGCTGGTCATCTTCTACGCGGACAGCATCACCGACAGCATGCAGGCGACCATCGACGAGACCAACCGCCGCCGTGCTAAGCAGATTGCCTACAACGAGGAGCATCACATCACCCCGACACAGGTGGTGAGCAAGCGAACGAATGCGCTCTCGCAGGAGGGTTATGTAACAACAAAATCCTCGGCACAAGCCGAAGCTTATGTCGAGGAAGAGATAGCTGTCGCCTCGCCTGTCGCTGAGTATCTCACGCAGGACAAGCTCCCAGAGCTGATCGAGCAGGTGCGCAAGCAAATGTATGCCGCCGCCAAAGAGCTCAACTTCGTCGAGGCAGCGCAACTGCGTGACGAGATGTACGCACTGCAGAGTCGCCTAGAGGGTCAAAAGAAGTAACCCGTTACTTGTCGTCCTCACGGCTAGCTGCGAGCGTGACGCTGGCAGCTTCGATGATACCGGCGATAGGCGGGATCGCTTTCTGGATGGTTATCTCGCAACTGTTCACCAGCTTGTACTTAGTTAGTATCTCCGTAAGTATCTGCCCAGCGACATACTCAAGGAGATTGTCCCGAGAGTGGCCTATCTTGTCCGCGACCACGTCGTAGAGATCCGCGTAGCTCACGGCATCAGCCACATCGTCGCTCTGGACCGCTTGGGTCGCATCGTAAGTAGCCGTAAGGTTGACGATGTATCTATTGCCCAGCACCTGCTCCTCGGGGAGCGCTCCTATATAGGAGTAGAAGTGCGCATTGACTATCCGGATGGTTGCTTTCATGGGAAGGTTGTTTGACTTAGTTCTAGCCTTTGGCTATTCGTGATCTGTATTCATAATCGCCATCGGCTCCACATGCACTACCACATGAGTGTGCTCGCCGTAGTGCTCCTTGAGCTTGTTCTCTATGTGGGTAGCCCGCTCGTGAGCGAGTATGACAGGCGTCTCGTCAGGCAGGTAAATGTCCACCTCGATGGCAACGGCAGAGCCTAAGCTACGGGTATTGAGATTGTGCGGATGATGCCCTGGGTACTCGGCCTCGATGATATCTAGGATCGTCTGCTGCTCCTCCTCAGAGAGACTATGCTCGGTGAGCTCCCGCCAAGGAGTCGAGATGAGCTGGGCACCCGCCCAGACGATAAAGAGACTGACACCAGCACAAGCCACTTGGTCGAGGATAGCCCACTTGTTGCCCAGCAAGGCTGACCCCAGGACGCCCACGAGGACAGCGATAGAGGAGTAAGCGTCCGTGCGATGGTGCCACGCATTCGCCAGCACCGTATTACTATGCACCCGCTCAGCGACCCCTTTGGTATAGCGAAAGAGCCACTCCTTCGACAGGATCGATATAAAAGCGATGATAGCCGCCCAGAGTGAAGGCTTCTTCGGAACAAGCCCAGAGGCAAAGAAGAGATAGATCGCCTCCCCACTCTTGAGCAACATAGAGATGCCGATGCCCATCAGCACGGTCGCTATGATGAGCGTAGCTATCGACTCGTACTTACCATATCCATAGCGATACTTAGTATCTCTCGGCTTGCCCGCAATGCCCACAAAGAGCGTCACGATAACATCCGTACAGAAGTCTGAGAGCGAATGTACAGCATCAGCGATCAAAGCAACACTATGCCCGACGAAGCCCACGACGAGCTTGAGGAGCGTGAGCGTTACGTTGATCAAGGCGCCCACCAGTGTCACCCGATAGATGGTACGGGTGCGCTGATCCGTATGTCGCTGTTGATTCATCAGGCGAACTGGCTTAGTCCTCGATGAGGATCTTGCCACCGTACTTCTCGTGGAGGATAGCGAGTCCACCCTCGGCCGTCTCTTTGTAGAGGCTCGGCAGGTCCTTACCCGTCTGGTGCATCGCTGCGACCACCTGATCAAAGCTCACACGGTGACGACCATCGGTAAAGTTGGCATAGGTATTCGCATCCAGCGCACGACTAGCCGCAAAGGCATTGCGCTCGATACAGGGGATCTGCACCAGTCCGCAGACAGGATCACAAGTCAGTCCCAAGTGATGCTCCAAGCCCATCTCGGCCGCATACTCGATCTGATGGAGCGTCCCGCCGAAGAGCTGACTAGCCGCCGCAGCAGCCATAGCGCAGGCGACACCCACCTCGCCCTGACAGCCCACCTCAGCGCCACTGATAGAGGCGTTCGTACGCACCACATTGGCAAAGAGTCCTGCCGTCGCCAAGGCACGCAGGATACGCTCATCACGGAAGCCACGCGTCTCCTGTAAGTAAAGGAGTACCGCTGGCATCACACCACACGAACCACAAGTAGGCGCCGTGACAACCCGTCCGCCGGCAGCGTTTTGCTCGCTCACCGCCAAGGCGTAGGAGTAGACCATACCACGAGTTCGGACACTATCCTTGTAGCTCAGAGATTTGACCAGCGTGTCGGCCGCTTTGCGACGCAGGCGCAGACCGCCCGGCAAGACACCTTCGGCGGCCAAGCCTTCCTGCACACTCTGCTTCATCACCTCCCAAACCTTAGCAAGGTAGTCCCATATGTCGGGACCCTCGCAGCGCTCGACGTACTCCCAGTAAGAGAGGCCTCGCTGGTCTAGGAACTCCATGATATCAGCCATCGTCGAGAGTTCGTAGACCGGCGTGGTGACCTGCTCGTTAAAGTTCTCGTTGGCGAGCGTACCACCACCGATGCTGTAGACTTTGAACTCCTTGAGCTCCTTGCCCTCCTTGTCAAAGGCTACAAATCTCATCCCGTTCGGGTGAAAGGTGAGCTCCACACGAGGCTCCCAGAGGATCGTCGTTGGGTGGACAGGGTTGAGTACGGAGAGTATCGCTTGGTCAGTCATGTGCCCCTTGCCGGTGGCAGCGAGGCTCCCGTAGAGGGTCACCTCGATACGCTCCACGGGTAGCTCCTTGATCTGCGTCAGAAACATCTCCGAGGCTCGCATAGGAGCTATAGTGTGACTACTGCTCGGTCCGTGACCGATCTTGTAGATTTGCTTGATAGAGTCCATCATAGTTGTTAGGCGTGTAGTCTAGTTGACGGATCAAAGGTACGAAAAAAGGGGGGCATCAGTCCCCCTTAGTCGGTTTGACCTATTTACTCCTCGGTACAGGCAGAGGTTTAAGACAAGCTCTTTTGCTATCGCTACGCCTTAATGCTGGCGAGGTACTGGCCGTAGGTGCTGCCTCGCTGCTGATCGGCAGCGGCTTGCAACTGAGCGAGTGTGATCCAGCCCTGATGAAAGGCGATCTCCTCCAGACAGGCGATCACCAGTCCCTGACGCTTCTGTATGACGCTGACATAGTTGGTCGCCTCCATGAGCGCCTCATGAGTGCCCGTATCAAGCCATGCGAAGCCACGTCCGAGGGATATGACGGAGAGCTGCTGTTGTTGCAGATAGTAGTCGTTGACCGCTGTGATCTCTAGCTCCCCACGCTTCGATGGGGTGATGCTTTGCGCCACTTGGACCACATCATTTGGATAGAAATAAAGGCCCACAACCGCTAGATTGCTTTTGGGATGCTGAGGCTTCTCCTCTATGTCTGTAGGCTTGCCACTGGCATCTAGAGCGACAACACCATAGCGTGTCGGATCAGAGACAGGATAGCCGAAGATCGTGGCGAGGCGATGCTGGGTGACGTTGTCCCGAGCAGCGGCTAGTTGTGTGGCAAAGCTGGATCCGTGAAAGAGATTGTCGCCCAGGACCATACAAACATCGTCCGTGCCGATGAACTCCCGGCCTATGATGAAAGCTTGCGCCAAGCCCTCGGGACGAGGCTGCTCGGCATACGTTAGCTCGATACCGTAAGTGGAGCCATCGCCTAGGAGGCGCTCGAAGCTCGGCAGATCTTGCGGGGTGCTGATGATCAGTATCTCGCGAATGCCCGCTAGCATGAGCGTAGAGAGCGGATAGTAGATCATCGGCTTGTCGTAGACAGGGAGTAGTTGCTTGCTGACCGACTTGGTCAGTGGGTAGAGTCTGCTACCCGTACCGCCTGCTAGTATGATACCCTTCATAGAGTCATAGATTAAAGTGTAGAAACGTAGTGCCTGACCTCAGCAAGCGAAGCCTCCCGCTGTAGCACGACCCCATCGGACGAGATGACATATAGGACAGGCGTGGTAGCTAGGTCATAGAGCGACTCCTCGAGGAGACGCAGATCCCCATTGAAGGCGGGCGTGCCAAAGGGTGGCAGATCTGAGAGCCCTTGCTCCCACTCGCTGCGCTCGTAGACGAGCGAGACGTAGAGTATATCTACCTTGCCAGCTTGATAAGCACGCTGTAGTATCTGGTCATGAGTCACCTCCTCTAGTAGATGCGTACAGCGATCACATCCCGGGGTGTAGAAGATGACCACCTTGGGCTTGCTACGTAGTGCGTAGAGCGTTGTGTCGGCAAAAGTGTACCCCTCAGCAGCTGGCTGTGCTAGGGTTATGGCAAAGTCCGAGGCAGGCGTGCCGACTCGGTTTTGCGACACGATAGAGAGCATGTCCTTGTAGACCACTTGATCCACATACTCTACCTGTGGTGCCGTGGTGGCCCACTGCAGGGCTTGGATATAGAGGTTGTGATTCTTCAGAGGCGATCTGCTCTCATAAAGGTACTTAGTGTAGAGCCGTAGCGCCTCACTCAGCGCTTTGCCACGCATCAGCTTCAGTGGACGGAGTAGATCCTCCTGCGTGACACTTCCTGCGGGCATGTTGCTATATACATATAGGTAGTCCACGAGTCCCTGCTCCATGGCTGCGGAGTCAACGACCTGCTCCATGGCGGCCTCTGGCCAGCGATCGAAGAAGTGCTCCAGAGCATAGTGCGCCCGCTGTAATGGCTCCCGCACATTCTCGGGTATCTCTACCAGCGGATAGGGCTGCGCTGTCCCCTCAGCGAGACGCGTCGTGTCCACGACTTCGAAGGAAGCCTCCAGCGGCACAGGGGTCTGAGCATGTTGCTTGCCAGTAGCGCTACATGAGAAGAGCGCTAGGGTGAGCAGTAGGGTCGTAGAGATCAGTTGTAGGAAGTGAGGCATATAGCTCTTTCTATGAATGGTAGTAAGTGGGTAAAAAAAGAGACGCATCACGCCCTGAGAGAAAAAGGTCAAGTGCGTGATGCGTTTGGGGCGGAGAGACTACTTCAGCGTACCTGCCTTAGCCTCTTCGATCATCTTCTGGCTAGGTAGGATGAAGACCTCTACACGACGGTTCTTGCGCTTACCCTCAGCGGTTGCGTTCGTGTCTACAGGCTCATGGCTACCACGTCCCTCGTACTTCATACGTGTAGAGGAGACACCCTGACCCTCGAGGAAGTCGCGTACGCTCTTAGCGCGATCACGTGAGAGCGGATCATTGATACGATCATTGCCCGAGCTATCGGTGTGACCGATGATCTCTAGGACGGTGTCATGGTTCTTGTTTAGGTTGTCCGCAAACTTACGCAGATCGTTGCGTGAAGAGGAGCTTAGCGTGCTCGAGCTGGTGTTGAAGAGTAGACCGCTGTCGAAGACCACCTTGATAGCCTGACCCTCGTTAACAGACTCGACCTGCGTACCCTCGGGTAGCTGCTGCTCGAGCTCCTTCTTTTGCTTGTCCATGCGGTTGCCGATGAGGGCACCAGCAGCACCGCCTACGACGGCACCGATGGCTGCACCAGCACCTGTATTGCCTGCAACCTTGCCGATACCAGCACCGAGGCCAGCACCGACAGCTGTACCAGCGCCAGCACCAAGTAGCGTGCGATTTAGCTCACCACAACTAGATAGGGAGAGAGCCACGGCTACGATGCCCGCTGTGATAGATAGTTTGTTCATGATTTCTGTGATATTTGAGTTAGTAAATGTATCGTTAGTATGTGTCTAAGCTTTGACCTTATGCCTTACTGCTGAAGTAACGCATAAACTGCGAGCGCATGTAGAGCTCTTGGTCTGACTGCTTAGAGGCGTTGAGATTACCTCTAAACTCGTCGATAGATCTGTAGCCATGCTGAGTCATCCACTGTGTGAGCTCCTCGAGCATCTTCGTCAGATAGGGGACCCCGTGCTGATAAAGTGCGGAGACAACCTGTACAGAGCTAGCCCCGACGAGGAGACTCTTGACGATGCCGGCGTAGTCCATCACACCGCCCGAGGATGAGACAGAGAGCTGAGGGAGCTTGCCAGTGAGGAGCCCCGTATACTTCAGCGTGTTGTACAGCTCGTGGCCCGTCGAGATGACTGGCCCCTGGACGATCTCTAGGGTTTCTATATTGATATCGGTCTGCCAGCTCTTGTTAAAGCAGGTCAAACCCTTGACACCACTCTTGACCAGCTCCTGTGCCAGGTAAAGAATATTGGTAAAGCGGTCTGAAATCTTGAAGACGACCGGTATCTGCACAGTACGGGTGATCGAGATCGCTAGATCTACCAGCTCCTGCTCCAGATCACTGCCACGCTGTGCGGGGTCCGTCTCGATGCGCATCACGTTGAGCTCGAGCGCGTCTGCTCCGGCCTCCTGTATGCTCTGGGCAAAAGCCTCCCACTCGCCACCGCGGTAGCAGTTGATACTGGCGATGACAGGGATGTCAATAGCCTGCTTAGCCTCACGGATCAGGTCTAGGTACTTATCTATCTCATGCTGGCGCGTGTAGTGTAGCATGTAGTCCAGCCCCTCAGGATAAGAGGTGGCCATCTCGGCCTCAGCCTGCAGAGCTGTCGCCTCTATCTGCTCCTCAAAGAGTGACTTAAGTATGACTGCGCCTGCGCCAGCCTGTGCTAACGCCTTAACCTGCTGGAGTGAGGCTGTGAGACCCGAGCTGCCAGCTATGATTGGATTGCGGAGGGCGATGCCTCCGTAGTGTGATGTCAAGTCCACCATGCTATTTGTGCTATGTTACTACTCGCAAAGATACAAAATAAGCTTGATTGCACCATCGTTTGGTCAATTCAAAAAGTTGTCGTACCTTTGCATCACCAAAACGCAGAAAAGACGGTGCCATAGCTCAGATGGTAGAGCAAAGGACTGAAAATCCTTGTGTCCCCGGTTCGATTCCTGGTGGCACCACTCTGATACGATTTTGAGACCTCGCGATGATTCATTGCGAGGTCTTTTTTTACCCGTTTTCATCAACAGAGTTTCCACTGGATGAGACTTACTCCATAAGACAGACGAGCCGTCTAGTTGTCTCTCTGTGAAGACTTTCTGGTGAAGCTCGCCTCAACGATCACACCGCCACGGAGGAAATATCAAATTCCTTCGTGGCTCTTTTTTATTCTCCACGGAGGCGCGAAGTAATTCCTCAGGCTTATGATTTCACTCTTCCGAAGTTTCATTTCATTCTTCCGAACTTTCATTTGACTCTTCCGAAGAAATAGTCTTTTTCCTCGGAGCTATTTCGGCATTTCCTCCGAGAGGTTTCAGCTCTAGTAACAGCTTTCCAGCAAATCTAAGTGGGAATTAGCCGTTTTAACTGAAGCTTTATAGGTGAGGTCTTGGGTAATCCGACATTTATCAGTACTTTTGTGAAAGCGTACCCTAATACTTCAACGATTAACTTATGACACATAGCACACAATATAGATGGGGCTGGTTGATCGCCCTACTCGCTCTCTCCTTTGGGATCATATCTGCACAGCAGAGCACCACGTCTCAGCGGGTGACGGTCGCATTCTATAACTTGGAGAACCTCTTCGACACCATCGATCAGGAGAACAATGACGAGGAGTTTCTCCCCGAGGGAGCCAATCGCTGGACGCCCGAGCGCTACCAGCACAAGCTCCGCAACATGTCTCACGTCATCTCGCTCATCGGCGGTGACGGGCCTGCGATCATCGGGGTGGCCGAGATAGAGAATAGAGGCGTCCTTGAAGATCTGATCGCCGAGGAGTCGCTACGGGACAAGCACTACGATATCGTACACTACGACTCGCCTGATCGTCGTGGCATAGACTGCGCTATACTCTACCAGCCAGAGGTTTATAAGGTCTTTGCATCAGGCGCCAGAGCCGTAGAAATACCTAATGAGCCGTGGATCAAGACACGAGATGTGGTCTACGCCTCGGGACTCCTCGACGGTGAGATCGTACATATCCTCGTGGGGCACTGGCCCTCACGCAGTGGCGGAGAGGCGGTCTCTCTGCATCGTCGTATGGCTGCGGCTAAGACGATGCGTAGCGTTGCGGACTCGCTCTATACACTCTTCCCAGGCAGCAAAGTGATCATGATGGGAGACTTCAACGATGACCCCATCAGCCCCAGTGTACGCGAAGGCCTCGGGGTGCAGAATCATCCAGAGCAAACGAAGCCGGCTGACTACTACACCCCTATGCTACAACTATATAATAAAGGCATGGGGACGCTCGCTTATCGTGACGTGTGGAATCTCTTTGACATCATTGCGGTCAATGGCGAGCTCATCGGTAGCAACCCCACGACCTGGCAACTATACCGTGACCCCGAGACGACCGACATGGCGTTTATCTTCAAGCAGCCCTTTATGATCCAGCAGAGTGGCCAATACAAGGGGTACACGCTACGCACCTTCGTCGGCGGTCAGTGGCAGGGGGGGTACTCAGACCACTTCCCCGTGTATGTCTACCTAGTCAAGGGGGTAGCAACAAAGTAACTCCGCATCGTTGTTGCAATAGACTTTATGTAGTTGCCTCGTAGCATGACCGAAGAGGAACTGCAAGAGCAGATTATGAAGCCTGAGACACGTGCCGCTGCCTTTACGGAAGCGGTACAGATGTATCAGGAGAAGCTCTACTGGTTGATCCGTCGCATCGTCCGACAGCATGACGATGCGGACGACGTGCTACAGGAGACCTTTCTGAAGGCGTGGCAAAATCTTGGTTCCTTCAGAGGAGAGGCAAAGTTCTACACCTGGATCTATCGCATTGCCCTCTTTGAGGCGATCAATTATAATAAAAAGAAGAAGCGCATCACGGACAACGAATACGCTGTCAGTGAAGATACTAGCTACCTCTTGGAGAGTGCCGTCGCAGACCCATACTTCGATGGAGACAAGGGTGAACTAATCTTACAGCAAGCCCTCGACACGCTCCCTCCGAAGCAGCGACAGGTCTTCGAGATGCGCTACTTTGATGAGATGCCTTATCGGGAGATGGCTACCATTACGGGAACATCGGAGGGCGCTCTCAAAGCTTCGTACCACCATGCTGTCAAGAAGATTCAGGACTATGTCTCTAATCTGGATTAAACTTATCAAGCCCATTGATATCCAATAAGGTGTAAGACGAGACCTCCCCGCGAGGTCGCTTTAGACTACGCATACTACATCTCATGCCTACACCTTCAGAAGAATTAATCCGTCAGATCCCCCCGCTCTCGGAGCGACTAGCACATTACCGTGTGCCTGAGGGCTACTTTGATGACCTATCCACTCGGATCCTATCGCAGATACCGCTCGATGAGCAGGCGCCTGCGTCAGACGCTGTGGTGGCACCGAGCTCTCATCGCAGAGCTAAGCTATGGGTGCGGCTACGTCCGTGGACTGCTGTCGCCGCAGTCGTGATCGCTGTGGTAGCTCTATGGGGCGTATGGGGGGGAGATGTCCAGGAGCCTCTTCGCTCTAACGATGAGGTGGCCAGCTCTGTCTATGATCTCAGCGTGACTCCCCTCACCGATGCTGAGTATGCAGACTACCTTTACGAGACTTGTGTAGATATCCTCCTGGATGACTACGCCATAGGAGAGACTATGGGGGCACTCTCTGAGGATGAGATATAAATGATGACAAACGCCTAGACACGATATGACACGACGCAAGCTTTACCGCTTTCTATGGATCCTCTTTCCCATGCTACTCCTGCCCGACCTCGTTGTAGCGCAGCAGTCCCGCAGCGAAACAGACAGTCGTAGACGAGAAGAGCTGGTCAAGCAGCGCAAAGAGTTTTTCGCTCAGGAGCTAGGCCTTACAGCTGACGAAGCTACTTGCCTAGACCGCACCCTGCGAGATGCGGACAAGAAGCGTATACCGCTATGGCGTGAGCTCCGAGAGCAGTACGAGCTGACGAAGAGCGAGACACTATCAGAGGCGCAAGCAGCTAAATGTCTCGCACGTGAGCAACAGATCAAACTGCAACTCGCGGAGATAGACGAGCAGACGATGTCTGAGCTCCGCAAGCAGATACCCGCACGCAAGCTAGTCAACTATCTACAAGTGCAGCGCGAGTTCGCTAGAAAGTATATCAAGCGCAGCCAACTCTACCGCTCAGACCGACGGTAGCTCAGCAATTACAAGCACCGTCTTGTGTATTTGCTCACCTAGGCGCTTGTTTATTCAATTAAATGTCGTATCTTTGCACCACGATCGGCACGAGAAGGGAGTTTTCCCGTATCACGCCAATCAGAAGCTTCGGGGTGTAGCGCAGTCCGGTTAGCGCACCTGCTTTGGGAGCAGGGGGTCCCAGGTTCGAATCCTGGTACCCCGACAAAGAAGCTAAAACGACAGCAAAAACGACAATAGAGTGACCATGGTCACTCTATTGTCGTTTTTACTAATAGCCTAGTAGACTGCAAAGGGCTATCACAAGATCAGGTAAATGGCAACGGCGACGGGGAGCGGGCCGTCAATGGTGTAGCGGACGCGTGAGTCGTAGTCGTAACGCTTGTCACCGCTATAGATGCGGGTGCCGTCCCACGTGGCGATGACTCGTGAGTCGTAGTCGTAGCGCTTGTCACCGCTGTAGAGGCGAGTACCGTCCCACGTGGCGAGGACTCGTGAGTCGTAGTCGTAGCGCTTATCACCGCTGTAGAGGCGAGTGCCATCCCACGTGGCGATGACCCGTGAGTCGTAGTCATAGCGCTTGTCTCCGTTGTAGAGGCGAGTGCCGTCCCACGTAGCGATAACTCGTGAGTCGTAGTCGTAGCGCTTGTCACCGCTGTAGAGGCGGGTGCCGTCCCACGTAGCGATGACTCGTGAATCGTAGTCGTAACGCTTGTCACCACTGTAGATGTATGTCTGAGCGGAGAGCGTCAGGATGCTACTGAGGAGTAGGGTTAGGAGTAAGATGGTTCGCTTCATATTAAGTATGCTAGAGGTTGATTTTCAGGTTGTGGATAGAGGCACTTTCTGAGACTGTCCTTTTGCAGTATGCTCTTCCTCGCGCTTGTACCTTTGATTGATGATGGGCAGGAGCAGGATGGCGATGACTCCTACGAAGATAGTCCACAAAGTCTGTACGGCATGCACAATCAGTGCAAACTGCCCCGCCTCGGCCTCGCTCACACCAAAAGCAGTAAGCGATATAATCACCGCGTAGTGCCACGGTCCTACCCCTGCAGGCGTAGGAACGGCAATCATCAAGGTCGAGATCACAAAGGAAGCAAAAGCGACCCGATGCCCCAGCTCAGCCGTAAAGGCAAAAGCGCCGAATGTGACGTAGAAGAAGTAGTAGTAAAAGGCCCACAAAAGGATTGTAAGCACGAGGAACTGGCTCCAAGCGCGCCACCCTCTCAATGTCGAGGCGGCCTGCAAGACAGATCGTAGCTTGCCTCTGACACGCTGCATGAAGCTACTCTTTCTAAAGCGATAGAGGACCAGCACGATAACAAATAGCACACCGCCTGCTATGATCCATGCGGTGGCGTAGTCTGATGAGAAGAGGCGCCCTAGCCCACCTCCGAGCGAC
The DNA here is from genome assembly GCA_902465775.1 of uncultured Porphyromonas sp. Next base: position 12,553 of record CABQOJ010000008.1, read on the forward strand.
AGTCCCCGTGAATCTAAGATTTGGGACACAGCTCCCGTCTGAAACAGCATCATAGTGACTAGGAGTGCTAAGACGATGAGCGCATCTGACAGACGATCTATCAGGAGCGTGCCGACCGTTGCCGAGATCGCATAGTCCTCTCTCTGCTTCATCTCCGTGCAGCGCCACACCTCGCCAGCACGAGGTATGACAAAGTTGACCGCATAGCTCCCCACTGTGATCAAGATCGGATTGATAGGACGGGCGGGCGGGTTGTAGAGCGGTTGCATCAGCAGATGCCAGCGATAACCTCGCACCACATTGCCTAGGAGCCCCAGAGGCAGAGACAAGAGCAGGTACTCGTAGCGCACGCCATGCTGCAACAAGCGTAGCGTGTCAGCGAGTTCTAGATGGCGATAGAGGTAAAATAATATCGCTAGGCCTATGAGGAGTGGCAAGAAGTTCTTCAGCCACCACTGCCAAGAGTGTCGTACAGTCTTCACGCTTCAAAAGTACAACAAATAGCCCATACGCCAGCGCAACGTCAAATCTTTTATGAAAGAGACTGACCGAAGAGTAACCACATGCATGGTAGCCTGAGCTACTGAGTCGTAGGCTGTGTGACCGTTGCGGGACTGAGCCCACTCTTGTCACTTAAGGCGATCAATGATTTCGTCTTGTGCACGACGCCCCTCAGGAAAGAAGCGAAAGAGTGGATAGCAGTGGCACAGCCCCTCTCCCACACGAATCTCATAAGGGACACCATACCGCACGAAAGCATCCTTAAAGTAGGGGGCACAGGCGTAAAAACACTCGCGAGAGCCGTAGTAAAGGTAGGTCTTTGGGAAGTGCGAGAAGTCTCCCACACAGCTATTGAGCATATAGGCAGGAAGCTTCTGCCCCTTGCTCAGGACAGGAGCAATAGTGCTAACGTAGTGGTAGTCGGTGATGATATCCTCCGCCGAGAGCTTCTCCAAAGAGGCTATCAGATCCGCATCGTCAGCAGTCGCTTCATACCCCTCACATAGCGAGAGCGGGCAGGCTCCAGGAGACACCGCTATGATCTGTCTCGGCATGGGCAGAGGCTCAGGCTGTACATTGTTGTGGAGCCCGAGTCCGATGGCAAGACAAGCGCCCGAGGAGAAGCCAAGGATCGAGATCTCCTCAGCTGCATAACACTCTAGCATACGCTGGTAGAGCTTATAGCACTGCTCGAAGGTCACATCCAGGCGATCCTCTATAGCTAGTGGATAGAGAAACAGCCAAACGTCACTCCCCGTCTGGTCAACTATGCGCTTGGCGAGCTTGAAGTCTCGGCTATCTGGAGGCGTAATGTAGCCACCGCCATAGAGCTGTAGCACAGCCTTCGTAGCGGGCTTCGGAGCAGCTTGTAGCTTGAGACACGAGAATCCATCGACCTCCTCAATGGAGCAGTTGTACCCCTTGAAGCGATTTAGGTCAAGCTTGAACTTGTTACATTGCTTCGTCGCAAAAGCAATGATCTTTTTTTGTGGCATTCTGAAGAGCTTCTTGATGTTGAGAAGTCTCACGATCGTAGCCACCACGCTGTATGTGATACTCATAACTATACTGATTGCGAGAGCGTAGGAGAGTCTAGGCCTCAGCCCCACACCCTGAGGGAGCATCTAGACCAGACACTACAGTCTCCGTCAGTCCAAAGGTAACACATCCACTGATACGCTCACTCGCCGAGACATACCCACAATTTAGTAGAGCGGAGTGAGTGCCTCACAGGAGGGATCCTCCAGAGCTCTGAATCATCACGCTCTTAGCCCCGTCCAGCTATCACCTCTTATTATAGACAACTGAAAAGGTCACCTACCCCCTCACTAGGAGGAGTAGGTGACCTTCATCATGTTTTGTTCTTAGGTTATCTCAGATTCTGAGTGATCTGGAGAAGTTGGTGTTTACTTCTTGATCTGATCAGCAGTCTCCTGAGCCTTGTCAGCAGCGTCCTGAGCAGCCTCTGCGGTTGCGTCAGCAGCAGCGTTAGCCTCGTCAGCAGCTACCTGAGCTGCATCCTGAGCTGCGTTCTGTAGATCCTGAGCAGCTGCGTCAAGATTCTCCTGAGCGTTCTCAACATTCTGCTCAGCATTCTGAGCGTCCTGGTTCTGGTTCTCCTTGTTGCAAGAAACAAGGCTTAGAGCTGCAACAGCAGCTACAAGTACAAATACCTTCTTCATATTAGCTTTAGTATAAGTGATTAGTAACTGGTGCAAAGGTACACATTATTTTCGAATGTGCAAGGGGGTAGGATACCTAGAAATAGTTTTTTGAGTCCATCCCCTATCGAACAACCCGCTTCAAATGCTTTGTAGATGCGGTCAAATGGGATAAGATCACTAACTCGTAGAGAGCTACAATCAAGCTCTTAAATCTTATCGAGAGAGCTTTTTCTGAGTTTTTTCTGCCTCTTTCAGGAGTTTGTCCGTCTCCTTCAGAGCCTTATCCATCTCTTTTTTGCTCATCTTCTGAGCAGCATCTGCAGATTTCTTGATGAGCTCTGCAGCCTGTTTGCTCTGCCTCTTTATTTCGTCTATAGTGGAGCTAGTCTCATCATCTAGGCCGTCCTGATCATCTAGATCGTCTAGATCATTCAGGTCATCTAGGTCTTCGGCCTCACCATCTAGGTCTGCATAGTCCTCCTCATCGTCCTGATCTGTTAGATCCTGAGTAGACTCCACCTCGTTATCTGAGGCGTAGGTGTCTTGATTCTTGTTTTCCTTGCTACAAGAGACAAAGCTTAGCGCTATCATAGCAGCTATGAGTGCAAACAACTTCTTCATAAAACTGTTGTAGTGTAATTGGTTATTAACAAGAGCAAAGGTATCTATTATTTTTGAATATACAAAGGGTAAACCCTCTTGATTAAGTCATCAAGTGTGTAATAAGTATGAGAAACGCCCGGCAAATGACCCGTAGGCGTGATCTGATAGTCAGGGATTCCTGTACTATTGTAGGCGAGTGCAACAAACTCGGTGCAGTAGAGCGTGGACGTATCCCTAAGGTCAAAGTGCGAGTCGAACCTCTTGGGATACCTTCCCTCAGGACTGTGTAGCGCTATGTAGGCTCTCATCTTCTGCAAGCCTAAGCTGTCTAGCACTAAGGCAGGATAGATAGCGACAGCCTCCGACTCCATGAGGAAGCTGTCTAGTGGCTGGCAAAATATGCCGTCAGCACCCAGATAGTCGTCCTGATAAGCGTGCCATACGACCCAGCGATGGCTAGTAGAGTCGAAATCAATGATACCGCAATGGCTGTAACGCTGCCCCTCGGAGGCTACCTTGCTAAAGAATGCCGAGAGCATCCCCTCGCCACGACGCAGTATGAGACTGCCAGGCCGCAGTGTCGTCGTATCAATAGCTATCATCTCCTGGTCACGATGATGAGACGTGCAGGCGACTGTGCCAGATAGAGCAAGCCCCAAGAGCAGTAGGAGGAGAGACCTCACTAGCTCTTGGGGCTTGTGATAGATAGACTTCATCATAAGATTAAGTCTAGAAGAGTGCGTGTCGGAGTGACAGTCGCCTCTGTTACTTCATAGGGATGTCAACGATCTTCCACTTGTTGTCTACCTTAGTGAGGACCACCTTCTGCTTGAGAACACTGGCACTATCAGTAGGATCTGACGGTTGCTCAGTCGTCTCTACATAGCAGATGATCGTGTCTTGGTGATCCTCTGAGCTTGCAATCTTGGTTGTTCGCTCTGGATTGCCCTCTTGAGAGAATACCTTGACACTGTCAGAGTCAAAGTAGGACATAAGATTGACATACGCCTCAGCCTGCTCAGACGCTGTGTAGGTACGAGCCTTGTCGTAGTCGCCAGCGTTGAGCGCCTTGAAGAAGTCCATCGTGACCTGCTCCGCCTTTTTCTGGGGAGTAGAACAAGCTACACACGCCAGCATGCTGACGAATGCGAAACTGATTAAAGCTAGTTTCTTCATATATATAAGGTCTTAAAGGTTAGTAATGATCGCATGAGTCGCTACTTATTCATTGGTATTGAGACGATCTTCCACTCTCCATCGATCTTCTTGAGGATCATCCTCTGTGTACTCTCACCAAACTCCTTTCCATCTTTGTCTTTCGCAATCTTGACGTAACACTCTATGGTGTCATCATCCGACTGCTCTGTTGTGACAACTCGGATGCCTCTGTCCAAGTTTGCCGAAGAGAGTTCAGACAAGTCTACCGCAGAGAGTGCCAGACTAAAAAAGTTTACGTAGAGCTCCGCCTGCGGAGAGGCCGTATAGCTACGAGCCTCATCAAAGTTCTTTTGAAACAGTGCCTTGTAGAAGCTCTTGACAACCTGCTCAGCTTCACTTTTGGGGCTACTGCACGAAGTTATCGTCAGAAGGCTGACGAGTGAGATACATAGGAGCGCGAATCGCCTCATAGTTATATAATTAGTAGAGATTAGAAGGTCTTGTGATAAGGATCGGTCATGACGGGGTGGCTTATATCTCCCCCACCCCGTCAATATCCGCTTATAGTTGCTTCTTAGGCTTGATGTGGTCGAGCTTCGAGGGCTGGGTCATGTGCTTAGGATCCATCACCTCGTCGAGATCCTTCTTGTCTAGGATACCATGCTCTAGGACTAGCTCGTAGATACCCTTGCCCGTCTCAAGAGCCTCCTTGGCAATCTTGGTCGAGTTCTTGTAACCGATGATTGGGTTAAGCGCCGTGACGATCGTGATCGAAGCCTCAATCTGCTGACGGCAACGCTCCTCGTTGGGCGTGATGCCTGTGATACAACGCTCGATGAGGGTCGTGATACCACGCATCATCAGGTCAGAGCTCTCGAAGCAGCACTGAGCCATGACAGGCTCCATAGCGTTGAGCTCCATCTGAGCAGCATCACCAGCCATCAGGACAGTCGTATCATTGCCCATCACCTTGTAGCATACCTGGCTCATCACCTCAGGGATGACAGGATTCACCTTACCCGGCATGATTGAGGAGCCAGGCTGCGTGGCGGGTACGTTAAACTCACCGATACCAGCTCTAGGACCTGAGGATAGAAGGCGGATATCGTTGCAGATCTTATTGATCTTGACCGCGATACGACGTAGTGCGGATGAATAGCCGATCATGACGGATGTATCGCTCGTAGCACCGACGAGGTCAGCGCTCAGCTTGACTGGCCAGCCCGTGATCTCAGCCAATGCCTTGACACAAGCCTCTGCATAGCCTGGCTCTGAGGCGATACCCGTACCGATGGCGGTAGCACCCATATTGACCGTTAGGAACTCCTCGCTGGCACTCTTGAGCCTTGGTAGCTCATCCTCTAGGATAGAGGCAAAACCGTGAAAAGTCTGTCCCAGCGTCATAGGCACAGCGTCCTGTAGCTGCGTACGACCTATCTTGAGGACGTGCTTCATCTCCTCAGCCTTAGCACGGAGCGCTGCAGCGAGCTGCTCGACATGCTTGTAGACCTCCAGCCCCTTGGGGTATAGCCCTAGGTGAATAGCTGTAGGGTAAGCATCATTGGTCGACTGCGAAGCATTGACTCCATCATTGGGAGCGAGATACTTGTACTCGCCAGGCTTGTGCCCCATCTTCTGCAGAGCGATATTGCAGATCACCTCGTTGGCAGCCATATTGGTCGTTGTACCAGCGCCACCCTGTATCATATCCACTGCAAAAGCATCGTGATGCTTGCCAGCGATCAGCTCCTTGCAGGCGAAGACGATAGCCTCGT
>CABQOJ010000009.1 GCA_902465775.1 uncultured Porphyromonas sp.
AAGCCGCTAACGCCCGACCAACTCCTCGCAGCGCTACCCACACTCCAGCATACGTTGGTCTACGCCATGATGGAGTGATTCTATCAAAGCCTAATTAGTAGACGGTGCAAAGGTAATAAGAGGACACTTAGAGTCTGAGCTCTAGTGCACTCAACGACACGCTGCAATCCGCAAGCATCTCAACAGACCCTAAAGAAGGACGGCACAACAAAAGCTTCAAACCTATAGAGCACAAAGTCCATAAGTCAGTGCAATCATCCGCTCCCAGCAAGTATTGTACGATACTAGGCAAGGGGACTTAGCGAACGCTCATCTGAGAGCGACCTTGTAGCTGTCCCGCAGCTTGCCGTGTGGGAGCACCACTTCCAGCGCCTAGTGTTTGTGTCTGGGTCTTGTTCTGCTTATCGCCTTGATCCTTTTCCTTGGGCGGAGCGCCTATCTCAACATCTTCGCCACGCGCTCGCGCCTCTCGCTCCTCGGCACGTGAGGGGAGTCCCATGATCTTACGCTCACGGTCCGTCGGGTTCCACCGCTTGCCGTAGCGCTCCCGCATACGCTGAGCGTACTCCACGTTGAGGTCTCGCTTCTGATTAGCTGCGTTAGCACTATTGCTATCACCCTCCGCTTGCTTATCGCCCTCCAGCCCCTTCGGACGTTGCTCTGCTAGAGGCGTACCATCGTATGCCCACTTCTGCTCTGTGGCAAAGCGCGCCTGTACATTTACCGACTGAGGTAGATAGCGCACAGGCTCAGGAGGTGTCGCTGGGTAGATGCCCCCGTCCCAAGAGCCATTGCCATTTAGATCTACGTACAGCTTGAGAAAGTAAGCTCCCGGAGCCAGTTCCTTAAAGGCAACCAGCCCTGCGCTGTCAGGCTGAGCAGTCGCCAAAATCTCCTCCTTACTGCTGAGTAAGTAGACGTAGAGCGGATGGTCTGTAGGATGTCCCGTGAGCGTGATCGCGAGAGAGCCTAGCTCGGTCTCAGCGGCGATCTTGAGATCCTTCTGCACCGAAGCACTGGTTCCCCCATAGAGCCCCGTGATGGCAGCCGTATCTACCTCGAGTCGGTAGGTGGTGCCTGGCTCTTTGGCAAAGTCAACCAACCAGTGGCAGCGTCGCACGCTGTCAGGCAATAACTGGCAAGGGATCGGCTGCGGTACCGAATCGACCAACTTAGCGAGCTGCACTCGCGTCGTGTCAATGGCTAGAATCGGCACATCATAGCTAATCCAAAGGGAGTCACGTGTCGTCTCCTTATGAATTCCTTCGTGCGAAAGAATCTTGACAGCCCCGAGCTCACTCTTTGTGTCTGCCAGAGCTGTGCTGTCACTAGCATGGCTGAGGCCATCGGCAGCTGTCTCGGTAGCTTCTACCTTCGGTTGCTTCTTTGGCTTTGCTTTAGCCTTTGCCGATTGCACTCTAGGAGCGTGCAGCGTCATCGTGTCGAGCTTGTTGATCGGACTACCGATCGAGTCGGTCGTCGGATAGGCGAACGCCACCACCACGGAGTCTTTCGCTAGTGAGTCGTGGGGCGAGAGCCAGTAGGTGATACTCTTGCGATCTGTCGAGAGGTCGGGGTAGTAGCTCGTAGGCGTCGTCAAGTAGTCTGGCGCCAGGATCTTGAGCTGAGGCAGTGTGTCAAGAGGCTCCGTAAAGGTCGCCATGAGCGACATCGTATCTCGTCTTGCTAGTCGCTCGAGACGGATAATGTCCGTCTTCGGATGTGTCAGCAGGAGGACGAGGTCGTTGGGCAGGTAAACGTAAGGCGAGACGCTGTCTCTGGCTGTGGCGACCGTGTCTTTCGCACTCTTCGGCGCTTTCTCCTTAACGAGCAAACTATCTGCACTCCCCCCAAGCGAATCCACAGCATGACCAACCGAATCCACCATATTACCAAGCGAATCCGCAGGGTGCGCAAGCGAGTCCACCTTCGGCTCCTTGGCAGGAGTCAAGGCCGAGCGAAGCACCACCTCAGTACGGAAGCTATCGGGCGTGATGGCAAAGCTCTCGTTCGGATTGTTGTAGCTATAACTGCGATCCATATCAACCAGCGCGATAGCACGGTAGACACCGTCCCGCACATTTTGCAGAGTAAAGTGCCCCTTATCGTCCGTATAGGTCATGCGGGTCATCGGACGGTCTAGCGAGTCCGTAGGAATAGGCATATCATAGACACCCGCTAGGATATGAGACACCGGCTGTAGCGTATAGGCGTCGAGCACTCGCCCCGACACCTGCATCGTGTCCAGGTAGTCGCCCGTACTGAAGGCGTAGACATACTGCTCGATGTAGTTGCCCTCGTTGTAATCCTTGATCGCACGATTGAAGTTGATCGTGTAGGTCGTGTTTGCAATGAGACTATCCTGATAAGTGACGACCAGCTGCTTCTGATTGACCAAAGCCTTCGGCGGGATACGCTGTGGTGGCGAATAGATTATCTTGTCCTCACCGCGATCCAGCTGGATAAATTCGTCGAAAGTGATGCGCACACGATGCGTCGAGACATTTGTACTCCCCATCTCAGGTGCACAGCGAACCACCTTAGGCGGGGTCATATCGTAGGGCCCACCCTCAGGAGAGGAAAGCTTAGCACACCCCGCAGCGCCTAGGATTAGGAGCAGGAAGGCCACTAAGAGTGTGGATAAGTGCTGGTGCGAGTGAAGCATATGCAGTAGTGACGGTGTCGTTAGAAGGTTCCTTCACGGAGAAGCTGCGGCTCCGCACCCGTACAGTCGATGATCGCGCTATGACCGCCCGGAGCCACATCGCCATCAATGATCAGATCCACCTGATGCCCGTAGTACTCCTCGATGAGCTCTGGATCAGTCAGATAGTTCGTGTCATACTCCTCAGGCAGGTCAGGCAGTGAGCCCGTCAGGAGCGGAGCCTCTAGCTCCTCCAGTATGATCCGCGTCACAGGGTGCTTGCAGAGCTGCACGCCCACCTCCTTGCGCTGGCGGAAGGGCGCCGGCAACGTCGTCGTCGGAGGCAATATATAGGTAGCCGGCTCGTACTTGCCCGACTTCATCAAGGCAAAAGTCTCATCCCCCAGCTTAGCATACTGCGCCACCTCGCCAAGGTCTTGGCACATGATCGCCAACGTGTGGCGCTTGCTGTCCACCCCTTTGATCTGGCATACCTGCTCCACGGCACGCTTCTTCAGTGCCGAGCAGCCGAGCGCATAGCCTACACCCGTAGGATAGATGATGACTCCCCCACTCTCCAGACATTGGACCACCTCACGCACCACAGCGTAGTCAGGCGTGTCAGCGTAGATCTTCGTTAGCATAGCGTATTAGAGCGCATAGAGGTAAGCGATCTCCTCAGCCCAGAGCTCAGGCACTGGCGTCTCCAGGACGATCGGGATATTGTCTAGGTGCGGGTCGTCCATCAGCATTTTGAATAACTCCGTACCCATAAAGCCCTTGCCGATAGACTCGTGCCGATCCACACGCGTGCCCAAGTCCTTCTTACTGTCATTCAGATGGATCGCGCAGAGCTTGTCGTAGCCGACGATATCGTCGAAGGCTTGCCACATAGCCGTGTAGCCATCCGCTGTACGTATCTCATAGCCAGCCGCCAGCGTGTGTGCCGTGTCGATACAGACGCCCACACGGCTAGCGTCATCAACGTGCGAGATGATGTAAGCGAGCTGCTCGAAGGTGTAGCCCACGTTGGTTCCTTGACCCGCCACATTCTCCAGCACCAGCTTGACACCCTCCGACTCAGCCAAGACGGCATTCATCTCAGCTGCGATGTACTCCATGCACTGCTCCTCGGAGATCTCCTTGAGGTGGCTCCCAGGATGGAAGTTGAGCAAGCTCAGCCCGAGCTGCTCACAGCGGTGCATCTCGTCGATCATAGCTCGGCGACTACGCAGACGCTTCGCAGCGTCCGCATTACCTATATTATATAGGTAGCTCGCATGGGGCAGGATATGCTCCCGTCGGATGCCCACCTGGTCACAGTTTGCGATGAAAGCATCGATCTGCTCCTTGGTATAAGGCTTAGCCTGCCACTGACGCTGATTCTTGAGAAAGAAAGCGAAGGCACGTGCGCCCAGTTCGCCAGCACGCAGCGGCGCCTCCTCCACGCCACCTGCAGCGCTCACGTGCGCTCCGATATATTTATTAGGATGTTTGGTGTAGCTCATGATGAAAACGGCTAGTGATATAACCCTAGCTCTCGCAAAGATACAAAATGACCCCGAAAGAAGCGCCCTCCCCGAAATCTCCTCAAGACCGCAAGTCACTACACGTCGGACTGTTACTCGTCATGGATTTAACAGAGGCACGATTACCACCGATAATTCTGATTGCTCTGACTCCCTCGGGAGGAGTTTTTTGTTTTCCACGGAGGAAATGGGAAATTCTTCGGACTTATGATTTCATTCTTCCGAAGTTTCATTTGACTCTTCGGAAGAGTTTTTCTTTTCCCCGGAGGAGTCGGAATGACCGGACGTCTTGGAAGCGCTCCGAAAGATACGTTTTCCGACCAACTTGGCGAAAAATATCAAACGATTTGCAGGCTTAGCACAGACACGTACTAATCGATCCCTTTTTCTATCTCGTTTGCTTACATTTGCGCCCAGTAATCCATTTTCAATACATGATGAAGCTAAGAAAACTACTTTTTGCCCCCTTGGCGAGTCTACTCTTCTTGCCACTCTACGGGGCTATTGACGAGACACCCGTGGTCACGGACTCGGTAATGAGCTATGAGCTGGACGAGGTGCGGGTGATCACGAGCCGTCCACTACTACGCCAGGCGGGTCTGCTGATGAGCACGCCTGGCGCTATGAGTCTGGTGACTCCGACCATGCTACGAGAGTATGACATCAAGCATCCCTCAGACTTGACGGGCGTGGTGCCTAATCTCTACATGCCAGACTACGGCTCGCGTCTCACCTCGCCGATCTATATGCGTGGTATCGGGACGCGTAGTGGAGGTCAGTCCACCGCTTTCTTTATCGATGGGGTGCCTGTACTCAACCAGTCGATCAATCGCTACCTCCTCGGCATTGAGTCTATTGAAGTGATGAGCGGTGCGCACAGTAACATCTATGGTCGCAACGCTATGGCGGGAACGATCCTGCTGACCTCTCGTTCGCCTATTGACGACCCCGCACTGGATGTAACGGCTAGAGCCGGCAATCACGGGATCATCGAGGGAGCGGCGCGACTAGCACACGCCTTTAACTCCAAAGTGGGTCTGGCCCTCGGTGGGTACTATAATAGGAATAATGGGTTCTATACGAATGCTTTCGACGGTCGTCCTGCTGATGCGGAGGAGGCGTATGGCGCTAACCTACACTTCGAGTGGCGCCCCGATGCGACGCAAAGACTTCGCCTAGCTGGCGTATGGGATGGGGTACATCAGGGAGCATTTCCCTATGCGATGATCAACCCCAAGAGTGGCGAGACGATGCCGATCAACTACAACGCCCCGGGCTCCTACGACCGCACCATCGGTGAGGCGCGCCTGGCTTATGACAAGAGCTGGGACGAGATACGTCTAGACTTCACCACGAGCTACCAAGCGCTCAGAGACAATATGCTGATGGATCAGGACTACACGGCTCGGGATATCTTTACGATCAACCAAAAGCAACATCAAGATGCGGTGACGGCAGACCTCATCTTGCGAAACCGTGAGCAGACGACCTACAACTGGACTGTGGGTGTCAATGGTATCTACCAGATGAACCATATGGAGGTGCCGGTAGCGATACGCCCCGACGGCTTGATGGCAATGATACAGCCTGGTCTGAACAAGGCAAACAAGAATGACAAGGTGCCTGTACTCCTGACAGTCGATGCCTCTAAGGAGCGCCTGAACAACAACGTTTTTGACAAGCGTAGCTACGGTGTAGCGCTCTATCACGAGAGCAACCTGCACGAGCCGTTTGGCTGGACAGGCTTTGACCTGAACTTAGGCGTACGCCTTGATGCGGAGCGTCAGGCGATGGACTTCGATAGCGACTTTAGCCTAGGGCTAGACGTGGCGCCTAAGAAAAAACCCAATGCGAAGCGTCACTTTGATATAACTAGCCGTCTGATGGGTGAGGGTGGCTATCAGGACTTCTTCCAGATCCTACCGAAGCTCTCGCTAAGCTATCGTCCCTCGGCTGGTAGCTACCTCTTTGTCGCAGCCTCTAAGAGCTACAAGACGGGAGGATACAATGAGCAGATGATGACGGAGGTGCTCATGCAGCAGGCTCAGCGCGAGATGATGGCGTTGGTTATGTCGCAGGGCAAGCAGCAGCCACAGGTGCAGACGGGCGATGCGAACCTAGCAGCCTTCAAGCCGGAGCATGCCTACAATCTAGAGCTGGGCGGACGACTCCTGACGCTACAGGATCGCTTCTTCGTATCGGCTACGCTCTTCGGCTCATGGATACGAGACCTACAGGTGGCTCGCTTCGTGACGACGGGTACGGGTCGTACGACGGTCAATGCGGGTAAGGCGCTCTCGCTCGGTGCTGAGGCGAGTGTCAAGGCTCGTCTATGGCGCTCGCTAACGATCTCGGCGCAGTATGGCTATACGCATGCAACCTTCCAGGACTACCTCACGAGCCGTGCCAATCCTCAGGGTGGCGATCCGATAGAGGTGAACTACAAGGGGAACTTTATCCCTTACGTTCCTGCGCATACCTACGCTACGATGCTTCAGCTGAACGAACCTATCCAGACTTCTTGGCTCAAGGGCGTACTTGCTTCCGTAGAACTACGTGGTAACGGACCGATCTACTGGGACTCGGAGAATAAGCATCATCAAGATCCCTACATGACGCTCGGAGCTCGCCTCGGCGTACGTCTCCCCTACGTCACCGTAGCTATCTGGGGTCGTAACCTGACGGACACGCGCTATGCGACCTTCTACTTCCAGTCGTTTGGCAATTCGTTCCTCCAGCAGGCTCAGCCACGCACCTTCGGGGCAGACCTCTCCTTCCACTTCTAGAGAGGCTTCGGTTAGCCCATTTCACAAGAATAGCCACCCATTCGCTGTAGAGAGGGTGGCTATTCTTATATATAGAAGGCCGGCTGGAGCTGGTCATCGCCCTGCGTGCTGAGTGCGAAGCAGAGGACAAACATCATCCCGATGAGGTACTCGGGGATGTAGCTGACGAGGTCTACATTGCAGAGGATGATCCACAGCGAGACTACGACTGCGAGGGCACCGTTGCGCTGGCGACGAGCTACCCAGAGCATAGAGCCGAGGATGGAGAGCCAGAGCAAAAGTCCGATGATACCGCTCTGGACGAGCGACTGCATGTATTGATTGTGAAAGTGTACGATAAGGCTTTCCTCCGTATTGACGGGTAAGGGCAGTAGGAGATTGTAGGCATAGTCCAGTCCGCCACCGATCCAGAGGGACACCTCACGGAGGGCTTGATAACTCATCTGTAGGAGGTCGTTGCGGAGACCTCCTCCGAGATACCCTTCCGTGAGATGAAATGAGGTGGTGTAGGCAATGGTAAAGAGGAGAGCTCCAGCGAGCATGAGATACGGTACGAGACGGGGCTGACGTCGTGTGACTTTCACCCAGTCAAGGAGCTTGCAAGCGACAGCATACACTACCAAGAGGAGCGTCATCAGGAGCAGATAGCGAGCCTGCAGAGCGCAGGCGTAGGGGATGACCCCAAGGAGCAGGCACCACGCGTGAAGGCGTAGAGAGCGGTTGCTACTACGTATGGTCATCACGATGGGAGTCAAGAGGAAGATGCCGAGGTATGTGTAGTGGGTGAAGGTAAAGGGCATCAGCATGTGGGAGCTGTCAATGACGAAGCCTGACTCCTGTAGGTAGAGCTTGTCCAGCTGCAGTGTGATGAGCGGGCTGACGCCACAGCTAATCAAGACGGCATAATAAAAGACTAGGAAAATGACTAGGTAGGCCCACCCGATACGTAGCGCGCTTAGCCAGAAGCTCTCCATCAGTCGCCGAGAAGGACCACTATAGATGAAGAAGTAAAGTGGAATGATGAGGAGCCAGCTCTCATAGCGCCAATACTCCAGTGCACGCGCTTGATGGGTAGACCAGCCCAAGGCGACGATGACTGTATAGAGGGAGTAGAGTGCAGCTGTGAGTGCCAGGGGAAATAAGGCTCGCTGGCGAAGTGGACGGCATAGGCTCGCTCGCTCCTCCCAGCGGTTGTCCACAATCATCCCTACGAGGAAGAGAATCTGCAGTCCGAGGAAACTGTCGACCACGCCGAGCAATAGATTTGCATAGCCTAAGCCGAAACATACGAGTGGAACGAAGTAATGTCGGTAGTCGAGCTTCGCGCCAGTAGCTCGGGGCGTACCTTTTGCCAAGAGCCACGGGAGAACTACCGCTACGATGGCGAGTGCGACACCGACCGTCAGCAACAGGGGTTGGAATGTCAGTATGTCTCGAGCCAGAAGCGTCTCGGGAGTACGGTGAGGGTAAGCGCCTGTGAGCGCGACCACAAAGGCTACGACCAAGACTACCGCTACGACGATCAGAAAGAAGTAGCGAGAGACAAAGCGTGCTAGGCGACTAACGAGAGACCTCTCTCTGGCGATGGCGGTGTGTGATGGCATCAGCGTACTATAGAGATAAGTCGTCGCAGCGTGGTGAGTAGACCATCTGCGGGAAGTCGTGCGGATCAAAGCGCCAGCGCCTATGGCTCCAAAGCCAGCGATGGGGTGCCAAGCGAATGTTTCCCTCTAGCTGTGTCACATAGTCATCAACGAGCTGATGCTGTAGCTTGTCGGTCGGATGCTCGCAGAGCAGACGGAAGGTGCCGACCCACTGCTTCGCTTGGTCGTCATGGCGTATCTCGTAGAAGAGGAGCGGTATCTCTAGCTTGGTAGCTAGATGGCTCCACCCTGTGACAAAGGGGGTGGTGCGTCCGAAGAGCGACGAGGCGTAGCGCACCTGCTCGTAGTCAGGCGATTGGTCGGCTAGCAGACAGTACATCTGCAAGCGCTCCCCTGCTTGTTCACTTCTGTGGCGTATGAGCGTGCGAGCTAGCTGCATCATCTCAATACACTGAGCGTAGTGCTGCTCCCGCATCTCATGGATGAGCTGATCGGCGACAGGATCGTGTAGGCGCTTGTAGATGACGTTTAGCTGATAGCGACTACGATCTAGGTGCAGTGCCGAGGAGCCCATCAGTTCCCAGGGACCAATGTGTCCCAAGAGAACGAAAACCTGTCGGTGCCCCGCCTCGTAGAGTTGGTCCAGTAGCTCCGTCTGCTCAAGGCGAAAGAGCTGACGCACCCGTTTGTCAGATCCGTAAGCGTATCGAGCCTCGTGAAGCATCAGCTCTGCGAGATGACGGTAGAAGCGCTTGCCGACAGACTTTTGCTCAACGGGAGAGAGATGCGTGAGCGTAAGACGAATGTTTTCCTCCACCACCTGACGGCGGTACTTAAAGAGATGATAGAGGAGCCAGTCTAGTGTGGGGACCAGCACCTTGTCAACGAAAGAGCGGGGCAAGCGTGCCAAGCCCCGCAATGTAGAGCGCATCAGCCGAAGCCGTAGTCGCTGCCATCGTGTGAGCTGGTTACTCTGCGCCATCGTCCATCAGATCACTATAGTCCTGGTAGAGGAAGTCGTTGTAAGGATAGCGCTGTATGTGGATCTCCTTGACACGCTCGTAGAGAAGTCGGCGTAGCTCGTCCATTCCCTCGCCTGTACGTGCCGAGATGAAGGTACAGTCGTTGCCCATGCGCGCCATCCAGCTCTTCTCCAGCTCCTCCCGTGTGCGGTTAAGCTTGGTCGCTGGCGTCAGATCGTCGGGATCTTTGGGGATATGCTGGTAAGCGTCGATCTTGTTGAAGACCAATATCTGTGGCTTGTCGCCCAGCGCATCAATCTCTCGGAGCGTCTCCGTGACTACTGCTATCTGATCCTCAAATTCGGGGTGCGAAATGTCCACAACGTGCAGGATCAGGTCCGACTCGCGCACCTCGTCGAGGGTACTCTTGAACGACTCCACCAGCTGCGTCGGTAGCTTGCGTATGAAGCCCACGGTGTCTGCTAGGAGGAAGGGCAGATTGCCCAAAACAACCTTGCGAACGGTCGTATCAAGCGTCGCAAAGAGCTTGTTCTCGGCAAAGATGTCGCTCTTCGCCAAGACATTCATCAGCGTAGACTTGCCCACATTCGTATAGCCTACGAGAGCGACACGCACCATCTTGCCACGATTCTGACGCTGTACGCTCTTCTGCTTGTCGATCTTCTTGAGCTGCTCCTTGAGCTGTGAGATCTTGCGTAGGATGATCCGTCGGTCGGTCTCCAGCTGCGTCTCACCTGGTCCACGTAGTCCGATGTTACCACCGCGCTGTCGCTCGAGGTGCGTCCACAGTCGGGTCAGACGCGGGAGCATATATTGGTACTGCGCCATCTCCACCTGCGTCTTGGCGTGAGCCGTCTGCGCTCTTGTGGCGAAGATGTCGAGGATGAGCGAAGTGCGGTCCAGAATGCGAATGCCTAGCTGACGCTCTATGTTGCGTAGCTGATTGGGCGCCAGCTCATCGTCAAAGATTGCCAGCCCCACCTCGTGGGCAGAGACATACTCGGTGATCTCGTCGAGCTTGCCTTTGCCCACAAAGGTGGCGGGGTTCGGCGTGTCGAGACGCTGTAAGAAGCGCGCCACAGGCTCCGCCCCCGCAGTCTCGGAGAGAAAGGCCAGCTCATCAAGATACTCCTCCGCCTGCGTCTCCGACACGTCGGGCGTGATGAGCCCCACGAGGATCGTGCGCTCACTAGATTGAGAAGTCTTGATAAACTCTTTCATACAGGCAGACTAATAGATAGCGTACGACTTCTCACGCATCGCCTGATCATCGGCGAAGAGATGTACCCAGGGAATCTTCGCTGCGAGGAAATTGGCGGGATAAGCCTTCGCCTCGGGCAGTAGATTGATAATGTGTCCCACAGCGTGGCGCACATCCTGTCCGAGCGCCAGGAAGACCAGACGCTTAGACTCTTCGAGCGCCTCCAGCGTGACGGTAACCAGCTGACGCTGCTCACCCTGCTCGGTGGTCATCTCGTTGGGTGCGAAGACATCGTCCGAGATGTACAGCTCCACCTGATCGGGATAGACCCCAGCAAGGTGACCGTCCACGCCCATCTCAAGGAGAGCTAGGTCAAACTGCGGGCGACCGTCCAGGTGTCGCACACGCTTCGCCAGGTGCTGTTGCAGAGCCGTCGCAGCCTGTGCGGGCTCTTGTGCGGGCTCCTCCAGAGCGTGGATATGATCCGCAGGGATCTGTAGCGGATCAAAGAGCAAGCGCTGTAGTCGCGAGCGGTGCGCTAGGTCGGCTCCGCCCAGCTGCTCGTGAAGGAGGTAGAAGTGTACCCGATCCCACGCTATGCGACTGCGCCAAGGCTCCGAGGTGAGCGCCTTGGCCAAGATCTCCGCATGCTCCTCTAGTGAGAGAGCTAGATGAAAGTCGCCTTCGGTCGCCTCAACCGCCTCAGCGATAAACTGTGCGAGCTGTGTCGTGACTAGCTCGGGGGTACTGTATTGATGATAGTTCATAGGGTATATGCTAGGTTAGTAGTTATAAGATAAAAGTGTCGTGACCATCATCCTCGTAGGCAGTTACTCCTCCCAGATGATGTCATCGATGAGGTCGTGATCCTCCTCCACCTTTAGCTTAGGTAGTGGATTGTCTGGATCATCGTCCTCTTGTGTGGTTCGATCGTTGAGCGGTTGGCGCAGGATCTCGTTCGGATCGTGTAGCGAGGGCGCATTGATCTCTCGCCATATCAGGTCCTTTAGCTCGGTCAGCCCTCGCTGCGCCACGGCAGAGATAAAGATCGTCGGCACCTCTTCGGGCAGCGTCTCCGAGACTAGATCGATAAGCTCGCTGTCCGCCATATCTATCTTGGTGATCGCCAGGATGTGTCGCTTGTCGATCAGCCCAGGGTTGTACTCCTCCAGCTCACGGCACAGCATCCGATACTCGGCAACGATGTCGGGGCTGTCGATAGGCACCATAAAAAGCAGGATCGAGTTACGCTCGATGTGTCTGAGAAAGCGAAGCCCTAGTCCCTTGCCCTCGGCAGCTCCCTCGATGATACCAGGAATGTCTGCCATTACGAAGGAGCGGTTGTCACGATAGGAGACCATCCCGAGGTTTGGCTGTAGCGTCGTGAAGGGGTAGTCCGCAATCTTAGGCTTCGCCGCCGAGAGCGCCGCTAGGAGTGTCGACTTACCCGCATTGGGCAGGCCAACCAGTCCCACATCGGCCAGCGTCTTAAGCTGTAGCACCACGAGACGCTCCTGACTAGGTTCGCCAGGCTGTGCGTAGCGAGGCGCTTGGTTTGTCGATGTTTTGAAGAAGTTATTGCCCTTGCCCCCACGACCGCCAGGGAGTAGCAGGTGCCGCTCGCCATGCTGCGACACATCTAGGATAAACTCGCCCGTCGTGGCGTCATGCACGCTCGTCCCACAAGGCACCTCGATGACAATGTCGGGCGCATCGGCACCAGTTTGTAGCTTAGCACCGCCCGCCTCGCCACTCTCAGCGATGATATGACGGTTGTAGCGCAGGTGTAGGAGCGTCCAGTAGTTTTGGTTAGCCTCTATATAGATGCTACCGCCACGGCCACCGTCACCTCCGTCGGGACCACCCTTGGGGATGTACTTCTCACGACGAAAGTGTGCCGATCCTCTCCCGCCCTTGCCCGAGCGGAGATAGATCTTGACATAATCTACAAAGTTGCTCTCACCTGCCATCGTTTACTTATTGTCCTGTAAGCTCTTGTCTATAGCCATAAAGATAGCCTCCGTGATCTGCTCTATGGAGCCAGCGCCCGGCACCTCGTAGTGTAGCCCCTTGCGGTGGTAGTAGTCTACGATCGGGAGCGTACGCTCGTTGTAGACACGTATGCGATCTGCAATCACTTCGGGCGTATCATCAGCGCGACCCTCTATCTTGGCACGACTGAGGAGGCGTGTCCGGAGCTCCTCCTCGGGCACCTTGAGCTCGATCAGGCAGTCCACGCTCGTCTTGTCCTTCTCTAGGAGTGCATCCAGCGCCTCAGCCTGAGCCACCGTACGAGGAAAGCCGTCGAAGATAACCCCATCGACACCCTCCGGCAGATGGTGTAGCTCGTTGGCTATGAGGTCGATGATGGTAGCATCATCTACGAGATGTCCCTGGGATATGATGCTCTGCACACGCTTGCCTAGAGGAGACTCGCGAGCTATCTCTTGGCGCAGCAGGTCACCCGTAGAGATATGCTCTAGGTGGTAATGCTGCTCTATGAATTGGCTCTGTGTACCCTTGCCAGCGCCAGGAGCGCCGAAGATTATTACGTGGATCATTGCTTTTAGTAATGGTTTGGATGGTCTCTTAGGACCGTATGATTATTCCTGTAAGGTTACTCTTTAAGTATATAGATGTCATCGAGCATACGCCCTCGGTCGTTGTAGTCGAGGCCGTGGCCGACGATGAAACTGTTGTGGATCTCCATACCCACATAGTCGGCATGGATAGAACACTGGAGCGCCTCGGGCTTGAGTAGCATAGTGGCTATGCGCACCTCGGAAGCGCCGTCGGCGAGAAACTTCTCCTTGAGCTTCATCATCGTAAAGCCCGTGTCGATCAGATCCTCTATGACGATAACCAGACGACCCGCCAGAGGCGCTGTCACAGGCATCACCTCCTTAAGTTGGTAGGTGCTCCCCATGCCAGAGTAGCTGGAGTAGCGTGCGAAGGCCACCTCAGCGGACGTATTGATCGCCTGCAGCAGTTCTGCTGCAAACATAAAGGAGCCGTTCATAATGCAGACAAAGAGTGGATCGCGTCCCTCCGTGTCGTGGCGTATCTGCTCCGCTAGTTGCCGTGTGGCAGCACGTAGCTGCTCGCCCTTGATGTATGGTACAAAGGTCTTGTCGTGTACTACAATCTCCTGGTCAGTCATAGTGAAAATAACAAGCTGGCGGTCTCGCATAGCGGAGGCCGCCTTCTTTTTTACTGTTGTGTGTAGCACAAAGGTACAAAAATAGGTGATGCCCCACCTCACCCCGCTCCGATCCTCTAGCTTCTAACCTCTAACCTCTAAATTCTAAATCGGTAGATGAAGTGTAGCATGGCGTAGCGCCCGAGACTGTTGGACCAGGTGTCGCTGATCTCCGTAGCGGAGACCTGACGCGAGATGCTCTGCTGCTGGTTCAGGAGGTCGTACACCTTGATGCGTAGGGTCGCTGCTTGATCCTTGAGGAAAGAGTACGAGAGCCCTGCGCTCCATAGTACGGAGGCTACATTGTACGGCTCTTGGTACCCTACCCCCTGCGTGTAGAGCGCCTCACTCTCCACCTTGAAGCCCAGTGGGAGCGTCACCGAGGCGTCGCCTCCAGCGTTCCAGTCGTAAGTGTGTGGCGAGGTGGCGATCGGTAAACTTTGGCTACCGTAGTGGTACCTGACGCCTCCCTTAGCGCGTAGGTAGAGCCAGCTGTTTGAATAAGCCAGGGAGAGATTCGGTGAGAACGTCCAGGAGTGCGACCCATTGGTCACCCCGTTGATGCGCCCTAGGCGGTAGTTGTAGGCGGAGCCCAGCGTGACCGCCAGCGATAGCGACTTGGTAAAGAATGGCGTAGTAAAGGAGCCGTTGCCATGAAGCATATATTCACCTCCATCGGCATTGATATAAGAGATCCGCCTGCGCTGCGTCTTGGCATCGACCGTCTGATCGCTGATCAC
Source organism: uncultured Porphyromonas sp. (assembly GCA_902465775.1). Next base: position 14,687 of record CABQOJ010000009.1, read on the forward strand.
AGCATGGTGGGTGTAAGCGCCAAAGAGACGTAGATTGATCGCTTGGCTGGTGCTGGGGAGGAACGTGCGAAACTCCCCAAACAGCTGATGCTGGTAGCTGGGGCGTAGGTCCGGATTACCTATGATCGACTCCCGCAGATTGGTCGCATCGGAGATCGTGTACATCTGCCCTGCAGAAGGCATCTCCGAGCGTCCCCAATAGCCTAGGCGAAGAATCGTCTGCTTATCAGGTGTATAGCGAAAGCTTAGCGAGGGAGCCCATATTGTCTCACGACGTACGTGAGGCTTTTCGCTAATTAGTTGCGACTGCTCCGTACTTATCCAGGTAGGGCGGAGACGTAGTCCCACAGTCAGGTCGATCAGTTTGTTGGCCACCTTGAGATCCACTCCTCCGCTCAGAGAGTTCAGGCGAGTACTCATGCTGGTCTCCCTAGTTGCGTCTGCCATCTTGTAGTCCCGATTGCTACTACGTATGCGGTCGCTCCACTCCAGCTGAGCTTGTAGCGAGAGCAACTCCGTGAGAGGCTCTACATAGCCGGTGCGTATGCGGTAGCCAAAGGTCTGACTGCGATCCTCCATAAGCACCTGCTGAGACTGATCCCCCTCGACCGAGTGAAGCGTCGAGTGGCTCTCGGTGCTGGCGTTGTCACCGAGGAAGCCTCCATTGAGCTGTAGGCTGAGGGTTCGCCCCCTCATCGTTGAGCTTATGCCCTAGGAGGAGC
>CABQOJ010000010.1 GCA_902465775.1 uncultured Porphyromonas sp.
TTAAGTTCATTTCTTACGCTGTATGGTGGATCCGTCAGTCTATCCTGCAGGCACTCGCCGAGCAGTCACGCATCGTGCGTCTGCCACTCAACCAGGTGGGACTGCAGCAGAAGATGAATAAGGCGATTGTCAAGTTCGAGCAACTAAATGGTCGTCGTCCTAGCCCGCAGGAGATAGCTGACGAGCTAGAGCTCCCCGAGGACAAGATTCGGGAGGCGCTCAAGGTGCAAGGTAAGCATCAGTCGCTTGATGCTCCATTTGTGGAGGGCGAGGACAATAACATGCTGGACGTCCTAGTCAATGAGGATACCCCCTCGACCGATAGCAGTCTGATCAACGAGTCTCTCTCTGCCGAGATAGATCGTATCTTGGATCAGCTGGGAGATCGTGAGGCGGAAGTGCTACGCTGCTTCTTCGGTATCGGTTGTCCTGAGATGACCCTTGAGGAGATAGGTGAGCGCACCAAGCTCTCTCGTGAGCGTGTGCGTCAGATCAAGGAAAAAGCGATCCGTCGTCTCAAGCAGTCTGATCGCTGCGAGTACCTAAAGGCCTATCTTGGATAGTCGCCTCGCTCGATAGCAGAGGCACATATCACGCTATCACATAAAGAGCTTCATTGGTCTAGCGTACGATCGTCGCTAGAGCAATGAGGCTCCTTTCCTATAAGACCCAATAATCTGATTATACCACATGACTGACAAGACAAGCTCCCCCGCAACTGACTGGCTGGGCTACTTGATGGGGCTCATCTCCTCCGCTACCTTTGGACTGATACCACTGCTGAGCATACCCGTGCTGACGCAGGGCGTGGCTGAGGGGACGGTGCTCATGTACCGCTTTCTCATCGCAGCGCTCATCGTTGGTAGCATTGTCGTGATACGTAGAGAGTCTCTGCGGGTATCGTTGCGGAGCTTCTTGATCCTGCTCGCCTTGTCGGTCTTGTACTTTTTTTCCTCCTTTCTGCTCATCGAGGGGTATCAGCACATGCCGTCGGGTGTCGCCACCGTGCTACACTTCAGCTATCCAACGTTTGTCGTGCTACTCATGTTTCTCGTCTTTCGTCAGCGGATCAACGTACTACAGGGGCTGGCCGTCCTCTTAGCTTTAAGTGGCGTGTCACTCATCTCAGGCTTCTTTGAGTCAGACGTGACCTCTATCCCGCTCAGGCCGTTGCTCACGGTGCTCTTCTCGGGCTTTTGCTACGCTACCTACATCGTCATCCTTAGGCACGCACGCCTAGAGCCGATGAGTAGCTTCAAGCTGACCACCTACGTGATGGGACTCTCTGCCATACTCTTTGCGCTCTTTTGCAAAGCCACAGGCGCCAGCCTCCTCTTGGACAATGAGACGCAATGGATCTACACCGCCCTGCTGGCACTCATCCCGACCGTCTGTGCTAATATCACACTCGTCTGGGCAGTGAATCGAATAGGCTCCACGCCGACCGCCATCATGGGAGCACTGGAGCCACTTACCGCCGTAGTCGTGGGCGCCTTCGCTCTAGACGAGGAACTCTCTCTAGGTCAAGGGATCGGCATCGGCGTCGTCCTAATGGCCGTCCTGCTACTCGTCGTGTCGCCACTTCTGATGCGCCGACTCAAGCAAGTCTAGCTAAAGTTGCTGCGCCAAGGCACGCGACAGATAGAACCTGTTCGTCTCCGAGACATAGACCACAGGCGTCGGGAGCTCTCGCTCCACCCCGTCAACCCAAGCTCTGCGCTGGTAGGCACGTAGCTCGATCTGGTGTCCCTGGTAGTGGATCGTGATCCGCTTCTCCTCGGGCTGGTCACCCGTCATCTCGTACTGACCTTGGGGAAAGAGCTCGTCGTGTGGCGCATAGTACTCCTCCGACAGCTCCAGCATCGTCTGACTTAGCCCAAGCTGCGTACGCATATAGTTGTGCAGATCAATGTTTGTCACACAACCTCTGATCGGCGTCAACCGTTGAGGCGTATAGCTAGCGAGAAAGACCTCTTCGCCCGTATGCCCATGCGTCGTAAAGCCAATGAGCAGGTGTCGCTTCATCCAGTCTACGAAGTACTCCTTCAGACGATACTTTTGGCTCCAGCCAAGCTCCTTATACTTAGCCTTGCGCTGCTCAGCCGATAGCGTCGAGCAGGCGTAGTCCTCCACCGCATTGATCTCTGCCAGCTCCTCCTCCGAGGGACGTATGCTGGTCCATAGGTAGAGACTGTCGGCTAGGTGTGAGAGCGCCGTCTGACTCGTCTTGCGACCCAGCTCCACCGAACTATAGCGAAAGCGTGTCAGTGGCATGATCAGTTCGTCTAGAGTCAGACGCGCATAGCCCTTGTCCACACGACCGATGCTCATACCACTATTGCCATGGTCAGCCGTCACGAGGACGATCGTATTCCCGTCTCGCTGCGCATAGTCCAGAGCTACGGCTACCGCCTTGTCAAAAGCTAGAAACTCCGTAGCCATCGCCACGGGGTCGTTGGCATGAGCCGCCCAGTCCACCTTGCTTCCTTCGACCATTAGGACAAAGCCGTTAGCGTTCTCCAGATTACGTATTGCCGTCTCCGTCATCTCAGCCAGCGAAGGGTAGCGCAGCGTATCCCCGAGCGAGCGACGATCCATGTCGTACGGCATATCCATCTTGTCAAAGAGCGCCCACATACCACCCCCACGATGCGTCCGCATAGCTGCGAGATCATCGAGGTAGAGTGCTATACCCTGACGGTTCAGACGCTCCTTGAGTTCGCTCGTCATCAGCGAGGTACCACCGCCCAGTAGGATGTCTATTCCGTTGTCCACCATCTGCGGGACGATGCTCTTGTAGAGCTTGCGCGAAGGCGTGTGAGCAGTACAATCAGCTGGCGTAGCGTGGGGAAACTCGCACGTACAGACCAAACCGATACGCTTGCCCTGCGTCTGCTTGGCAGCCTCCATAAGGGTCACCACGGGACGGTAAGCCCACGAGGAGTCCAGCGGTACTAGGTCATTGTGCGGATCGCTGTACGGATAGGTCGCGATGAAGCCATCGATCGAGGGCACGCCCGTCATGTAGCAAGAGGTCGTCGGTGCCGAGTCCCCGATAGGCGCATTGGAGCAGTAGGTGATGACGCTCCCCGAGAGATAAGGGTCGAGCGCTAGGTGCTGCGCCTGAGGATTGAGCGCCCTCTGATACCAGCGAGCCAGCGAAACCGTCGGTAGCGAGGTTCCGTCCGAGATGAGGAGGATCACATTCTTGGCGGGGCGCTCGGGTAGTGGGTACTCCTTCTGCTGCGCCACCAGTGAGAGCGTGGGGAGGAGCAGCAGTAAGATACGCAAGATGCTTTTCATAAAGGTTGTATTTAAGGTGTTGTTAGATTGTCTGTTGGTAATGCCTCGTACATCAAGGTGAGCCCGATGAAGTCCTCCACCGAGAGGCGCTCCGCACGGAGCGTAAAGATGTCGTGGTCAGCATAGGGAAACTCTTTGCCAAAGAGCGATTGCAAAGCATTGCGCAGCATCTTCCGTCGCTGTCCGAAGGCGGTTTTGACCACCCGCTTGAAGTTGACCTCGTCGCAGGGTAGCGACGTACGCTCGTTGCGACGAGCGATCATCACGCCCCCGTCCACCTTGGGCGGTGGGTTGAAGTCCCGCTTTGACACCTTAAAGAGGTAGTCGCAGTCGTACCAGCACTGGAGCAAGACGCTCAGGATGCCGTAGTCACGACCGCCTGGCGTAGCACAGAGTCGCTGCGCCACCTCATGCTGTAGCATACCCGCCACCGCTGGGATGCGCTCGCGTAGCTCTAGGATACGGAAGAAGATCTGCGAAGAGATGTTGTACGGATAGTTGCCGATCACCACAAAAGACGTGTCCGCCCGTCCAGGGATCAGCTCCTCAGCGGGTAGCTTGAGGAAGTCTCCCTCGATGATCCGCCCCTCCTGGCTTAGCTGTGGAAAGTGCTGGTGCAGATACTCAATACTCTCATGATCTATGTCGATCACCTGCAGGTCGTGCCCCGCCTCTAGGAGAGGCTGCGTCAGGACGCCCATACCAGGCCCCACCTCTAGGATCGGCGTGCCGATGTAGTCCGCCACCGAGTCGGCAATGCGCTGCGCTGCACCGAGATCGGTGAGAAAGTGCTGCCCCAGATATTTCTTCGCTCGTACAGATTCCATAGTTCTTTCGCTCGTTGTCATGTCAAAAGTACAACTTTTCCGTCAAGGGAGCGGGGAGACCTTAGAAATTAGAGGTTAGATGTTAGAGAGTAGAAGGCAACACATCTTTCGAGCGTGCTATTGATATTCAACCTATAGCCCCCATCACTATTGTATAAGTCCAAGTGATTACATACCTTTGCGTATGAAGAATGTAGGTTGAGCCAGGGGGAGATTTTGCCTTCTGCTGAGATCAACGAACCATCTTAAATCAAAATAGAAGTATGAAGCTGTACTACATCGTCCACAATGGACAAGAGCTAGGACCCTACACGCTTGAGGAGTTGTCCGCCCGAGGTATTACTCCTCAGACGATGATACGCGTCGATGGCATGAGCGATGCTTGTCCTGCTCAGACACTGGATGAGTTACGTCCCCTCTTTGGGTACCAAGCACCTGGCCCCAATCCCTACGCAGGAGCTCCAGCTTATGGCGCTGGCGCCCCGATGGGTAGCTCTATGCAATCACAAAACCGCCCCAAGATGCCACCCGACAATCTGGTTTGGAGCGTTCTCTGCGTTCTTTTCTTCTTCCCGCTAGGGATCATACCGCTTATCTACTCGATACAAGTCTCCACACTCTATGATAGAGGAGACTATGAGGGCGCTGAGAGTGCAAGTCGCAAGTCGCTCCAGTGGGCTAAGGGACTGGCCATTGCAGCCGCCGTGTGCGTAGGCATTACCATAGCCATCTGCATTATCATAGCTGTTATAGCCGCATCAGCTGTCTCGGCCACTTTGTAGACTCTCCGACAGGAGAGCTTGAGACTAATAGCTAGTCGCTCAAAGCTGGTCGGCTTCAACTAGCTAGTAAACTGCCTTTAGGTATCCACGTGAGAAATTGGATGTTTCTTACGTGGATAATTTTTGTCGCTCAGTGGGGAACGGACAAATAGTTCGGACTTATGAGTGGGTTCTTCCGAAGTTTCATTTGGTTCTTCCGAAGTTTTATTTCGTTCTTCCGAAGTTTTATTTCGGCCCTTCGTGGGGGCTATTTGTTTTCCACCGAGCTATTGGCGATTTCCTCCGTGCTGGCCTTAGACCACCCGATCTAGAGCGTCGCTTCCCCAAGGAGTATTGCTAAGACGGCCAACAGACTATCGCGTGAACTTGCTCGCTATCAACTAAAAGTAGCGAAGAATCTTTCATCGTTTTCATGTTTGGCTGAGTTTCGTTTCCACTTTTGGCGAAAAGGTGGTGGAGTAGCATCTTTAGGGTATTGCATATGTCAAAATAATTACATATCTTTGCGTACGAAATTGGAGATACTTAAAGAGTGTTCCTTTTTTCTGCTAAAGCTAGGCCTGAGATGTCATGCGCACTGGTTGAGTAGCCGACTGCTCAGTTGCAGTCTTACATTGTCTAGATGATCTCTGGCTAGCTAATAGTTGTAATCGCTCTGATGGCGATTCAGGCAACTACAACAACGAGATCTATTTCAAACAAACTTAAATAGGATAAGGTATGGAAACTATCAAATGCGAAAAGTGTGGATGCGTCATGGCGATAGCATCCGAGGTCTGTCCCGAGTGCGGAGCATCGGTGAGTCAAGGTGAGCCTAAGGCGAAGCCTCAACAATCTGGAGCCCAAGTTCCTTTCAAGGGCTTGGAGGAGGAACTGAGAAACAATCTCGCTCTGCAAGAGAAGAACCCGTCACGAATGGTCACTACCTATATTGACCGCTTCATTAAAGACGAGGAGGGTAAGCAGCGTGATATACTATATGACTACATTGAGATGGCAGCGGCAAATATAACCAACTGTGTCTTCAAGCATGAAGATGGTAGTGAGGTTTTTGCGGGAACGCTGAACGATGGCAAGAGGCACCTGATGATGCAGTTCTATTTCTCTGACGAGGATGAGGACTACAAGAGATTTCAGGCGCTGGAGTGCGCTAAGCTCTTTACCATGGAGGAGTCTCCAGCTGGGATCTACTATTACTCTATAGACTGTGGCGAAGACGTTCACCTAGCAGCAGAGATCTTCACAAAGGTCGCTATAGACGTTTATGAGCTACCCACCACAGTTCCTGTTGATAAGTTCTTCTCGTCAACATACGACACCAAGAGAGCTGCGGTTAAAGAGGCCAAGAATAGCAGTGTCTTGCACTACAAACCGACTAGAGGAGGCTTCTTCAAAAACGTAGGACGTGCTCTCAAATTCGCATTCCCAGAGTTCCGAAAAAAATGAGTGCTAATCAAATCATAACGAGTTGATAAAGGGCGCACTTATGACAAAGAAGTCAGTTGTCTCAGGTGCGGAGTCACCCCGCTCATCTGCTGTGATCAGGATGACCACACAAAAGGTGGTCGATGAGCAGATCTCCTTACGAGTAGAGGCTAGTGGAGCTGTATCTATAGATGGTGTCCAGGAGCCCCTTCACACAGATGGTCTGTATCATAACTATACGCTCACTGCTCAGGAGGTAGTCATCCGTGGCGAGGTTACACGCTTTGGCTGTCGTCAAGACTTTGAAGACGAAAAGGGTATAGCGACTTTAGAGTTTTCCCAGTGTGCTGCCTTAAGAGAGTTGGAGTGTAACTTTAATAAGCAACTAACGAGTCTGGATCTCTCTCAGTGTGTAGCCTTGACCACGCTAGACTGTAGCGATAATGATCGATTGACGAACTTAGATCTCTCTCTCAGTGTGTCGCCTTGACCACGCTGAATTGTAGCGATAATGATCGATTGACGAACTTAGCTCTCTCTCAGTGTGTCGCCTTGACCACGCTGAATTGTAGCGATAATGATCGGTTGACGACTTTGGACGTGACGAAGAACGTTGCCTTAACAGAACTAGACTGTAGTGGCAACGGGCGGATGACACGCTTGGATCTATCGAAGAACGTAGCCTTGACTAAGCTGTCTTGCGATTTCTCTGAACTGGAGAGCTTGGATCTATCGAAAAACGTTGCTTTAATCGAGCTGAATTGTAGGGGCAACTGGCGGATGACGAGTTTGGATCTATCGAAGAATGTAGCCTTGACTGAACTCAACATCAGTGGCAACAAACGGATGACGAGCTTGGATCTATCGAAAAACGTAGCTCTAACAAAGCTAAACTGCAACTGGAACGATCAATTGACGAACTTAGATCTCTCGAAGAACGTCGCCCTGACTGAGCTGGTTTGCGATTACACTGAACTGGAGAGCTTAGATCTCTCAAAGAACGTTGCCCTGACTACTTTGTCTTGCAAAGGCAATAAGCAACTGACGAGCTTAAATCTCTCAAAGAACATCGCTTTGACTACATTGTTTTGTAGAAACAATAAGAAGCTGACGAGCTTAGAACTCTCTAAGAACGTTGCCTTGGAAGAGCTAGATTGTATAGACAATGACCAATTGACAAGCTTGGATCTGACGAAGAATGTCGCCTTGACCCAGCTTTCCTGTTTTTGGAGCAATCTGACAAGCTTGGATCTGACGAAGAACGTCGCTTTGACTGAGCTAGATTGTAACTATAACGAGCAACTGAAGAACTTGGATCTGACGAAGAATGTCGCCTTGACTAAATTGGAGTGTAAAGACAACATTCAACTGACAAGCTTGGATCTTTCGAAGAATGTTGCCTTGACCGAGTTAGATTGTAGTGGCAACGAACAACTGACGAGCTTAGATCTCTCTAAGAACGTTGCTCTGAGCGAGCTTAGCTGTACTGACAAGGAGCAAACGATCGAAGAGCTATCAAGTCTCCCCAACTTGAAGAAGCTTTCGTATCATACGAGTTCAGACACTTTAGATCTCTCCAAGCTTGTTCATTTGACTGAGCTGTCTTGTTGTGGCACCAAGCAGCTGACAAGCTTAGATCTCTCTAAGAACGTTGCCTTGACAAAACTAGATTGTAGCAATAACGAGCAGCTGACAAGCTTAGATCTCTCCAAGCTTGTTCATTTGACCGAGCTAGATTGTATAGACAATGACCAATTGACAAGCTTGGATCTGACGAAGAACGTCGCTTTGACTAAGCTAGATTGTAGCTATAACGAGCAGCTGACGAGCTTGAATCTATCGAAGAATGTTGCTTTGACTGAGCTAGATTGTAGCTATAACGAGCAACTGACGAGCTTGAATCTCTCGAAGAACGTCGCCTTGACCAAGCTGGAGTGCAAAGACAACAAGCAGCTGACGAGCTTAGATCTATCGAATAACGTTGCCTTGACCAAGCTAGACTGTAGAGACAACGAGCAGTTGACGAGCTTAAACCTCTCAGAGAGCGTTGCCTTGACTGAATTACATTGTGGTGGTAACGAGCAACTGACGAGCTTAGATCTCTCTAAGAACGTTGCCTTGACTACATTGTCTTGTTACGACAACGAGCGTTTGAAGAGCTTAGTTCTTCCAAATAGCGCCACCTTGACTGAGCTACGTTGTAGTGGCAACAAGCAACTGGCGAGTCTGGATCTCTCTAAGAATCTCCTCCTGACTAGGTTAAATTGTCGTGACAACGAGCAGCTGACGAGCTTAGATCTCTCTAAGAACGTTGCCTTAACTAATCTACGTTGTGAGAACAATAACTTAGAGCACTTGGATCTCTCTAAAAATGTCGCCTTGACTGAGCTTAGCTGTACGGACAAGCAACAAACGAACCAAGAGCTACTGGACCTCACGAACTTAAGAGAGCTTACGTATCGTACGACCTCGGACACCTTAGACCTATCTAAGGCTACTAATTTGACAAAGCTAGACTGTAGTGGTAGCGAGCTGTTGACTAGTCTGAAACTCCCAGAGGGGACGTTGATGGAGTTGAACGTGACGGGGTGTAAATCATTGACGAGTTTGCACTGTCAGGACAATTCTCTAGAAGATCTGTTTTTCTCTGATTGTGAAGCCTTGGAGGAGGTTGACTTTAGCCAAAGCAGGCTAGTCTCTATCCAAATCGAAGGTTGTCCTAACTTGCGTACCATCCGTTGCTACGCTACGCTCCTCGAGGTGAATCTGCTGAAAGATCTAGCAAATGCGCTACCTGATCGAAGAGGGTTGCCTGCGGGAGAGCTGTATGCTTTTGCAGCCAATCAAGAGAAGCTGCTCTCTATCCATCTGCCTGAGTTCTGTCAGAGCGTTGCTGATAAGAACTGGCACATAAATATCGTCGAACCGAAGTAGTAAGAATTACTTGACGCAATATCGCTGTCCAGTAAAAGTTTTTTGAGAGGAACGAAAGAAGGGCCGATTCGACAAGGAGAAAGTCCTTCGTATCAGTAAGTCTCTAGGGGGAGAGCACTATGTCAAGCTGTTTGACATTTGCTCTCCCCTGATTGTGATTTATTGCTGTCCAGTCATCGGACGGCGATAATGTTCCACAGAAGCTATTGGGGATTCCCTTTATGTTGGCCTTAGACCATCCGCTCAGGAGCGTTATTTCCCCAAGGAGTATTGCTAAGGCGGTTAATAAGTATTCGCTACAACTCGCTCGTTACCAACTAAAAGTAGCAAAGATTCTTTCATCGTTTCCATGTTTGGCCGTATTCCGTTTCCACATTTGGCTGTATCGGGAACGGGAAGACACCTCTTAGGCTATTGCATACGTTGAGACGATTGCATATCTTTGCCTATCAAGGAGCGAGTATTACTTCGCAAAAGTGAACCTTGCCCTAATCCTACGCTTGAGATGTCACTGTCAATATAGACTGCTAAAAGCTCTCTACGAGGCAGGCGTCTCCCCTCTGTGGTAGCACGCTTGGCAGTCTCTGCCTAGATCAAGTCTTGGTAGACAGGTCTCGCTGAGCGTACTTGATCCTTTCTAACCGCATCAAGAGCTATGATAATTGGCTTACTATAGTTTATTGCATTTTAGACGAATCACAAAACACTAGACATAAAATTACTTATGAAGAAACTGAACCACCTCTTTTGGACTCTTCTCTTAGCTCTCTCGGCACTGCCTCTTTGTGCTCAGACGAGCTCTGTGATCAAACTGAAAACTTCGCTGGAGCCAAACGGCGATAACACCATCTGCATCTGGTCTCAGACGACATCGGGACGTATCTGGGTCACGGGAGCCAAGCTCCTTGATGAAGAATACCTAGATGGAGAGCCAAACTACTACACTATCACATCTCAAGAGATTACCATCGAGGGTGACGTGACATATCTAAACGTGGATGACAACCATCTTACGAGTATTGACCTATCGGGGAATACTTATCTACGGAGTCTCTTCTGTGCCAACAATGAGTTGGAGCAGATCGACCTTACGAAGAGTGGCTACTTAGCCACCTTCGATGGTCATAATAACCGATTTACATCGCTTGACTTCTCTGGAAATACGAAGATGCGCATTGTAAGTATTGATCGTAATCGCATCAGTGGCGAAGGTATGACCAAAACACTTGAGTCGCTCCATGATCAAAGTGCAGAAACAGGCGAAGTGAAGATCTGGGTGATTGACACGAAGGATGCAAACGAACAAAATGTTTGCACCAAAGAGCAGGTGGCTATTCTCAAGGGGAAGAACTTCCAAGTACTGGATTGGGCTGCAGGAGCTAATAATCGCAAAGGGATCCCTTACGAAGGCTCCGAAAGCTCCGAGAGCGTCCCCTCAATGACTCTCTCCTCTAATCGTACCTCAGGGTCTTGGATATTGGTCATAGATGCTGATAAGAAAGACCGTAGTGAAGTATGGTTGGATCTGAATGGCAATGGAACTCGCGATGCTGGAGAGCAGCTAGCTGACCGTGATTTCGGACGTTTTGTTATTAAGCCTGTGGCAGCTAAGGATCTGACGATTTACGGCAAAGTTACGGTCTTAGAGTGCCAAGATAATGAGATTACCGACATTGACTTGTCTAAGAATCCATTTCTTAAAGGGTTGAATTGCGGTAAGAATAAACTCACGGCTATAGACCTATCCTCCTGCAAAGCGCTAGAGAAACTTGAGATCTATCATATGGGACTAGCCTCTCTAGATGTCACTTCAAATAGCCACTTGCGGATCTTAAAGTGCTATGGGAATAACTTAACCTCCCTAGATCTCTCAAAGTGTCCTGAACTTACGACTTTGGGTTGTGACGAAAATAAGCTTACCTCGCTAGTGCTTACTCAGCAAGCAAAGCTTTCGTCTCTTATGGCTCATACGAATCAATTGACGCAGATAGATCTAAGCGCATGCAAAGAGCTGAAAAACGTTACGCTGTATGAGAACAAACTGGAGACGATCACTCTTGCGAATCATCCTCTCCTAGAGGAGATGTATGTGTATGACAATAAGTTGCAGGCTATAGATCTCTCTGGTTGTCCTGCACTGATGTACTTGAGTATTGGGATGAATCAACTTCACTCTTTGGACATCTCACACTGCCCGCTCATCAAGGACATCTTTTGCCCCAGCAATCAACTCAAGGATGACGCGGTGACCTCTCTAGTGGCTCAGCTACCAAATCGCGACAAGGAGGCTGAGGCTGGCAAGCTATACATCATAGATACAGACTGTAGTCCAGCAGACGGAAACTACTGCTCTAAAGAAAATGTGAAGAACGCACAGGCTAAGCACTGGCAGGTATATGACTTTCGCCAGGGGAAAAACGAGGGAGCCAATCCTTATGAGGGTGCATTGGACAAGGATATATACACTACAGATCAGCCGAAAGCTATACTGACCTCTCAAGAGCCTACGGGAAAATGGACCCTTCGTCTAGATGCCTCTCAAAATGTCAGAGATAAAGCTTGGATAGACAGAAATAACGATGGTGTATATCAGCAAGGAGAGGAGATCAAAGATTGGGATCGTGAGTTTACACTACCACGCACTACGACCGAGCTTACGATATATGGCAATATGGAGAAGCTCTACTGTATGTCCAACGATCTTACAAAGATAGATTGCTCTCAGCTGCCTAAACTGGCCCGGCTATCTTGTCGAGATAATCTCTTGCAGGAGTTAGACGTGAGTCACAACAAGCAACTCTTAGAGCTCTTTTGCTATGGGAATAAACTCACCACACTAGATGTCTCCCAGAATAAAGATCTAATTCGTTTGGACTGTGAGAAGAACCAAATCACAGCCCTCAATTTCAATGCTAATGACAAGCTAGAAGAGCTTTATTGTCACCACAATCAGTTGACTACCTTGGATCTCTCTAAGAACAGTCTCCTCGGGCGAGTCAACTGCGCTTACAACAACCTCACCTCGCTGAGCCTGCCAGAGCATAATCAGCTCCGCATAGTTAACTGTCACAATAATAAGTTATCCCAAGAGGAGACAAAGGTGGTGGCAACCGCCTTGTGTGATCGATCTGATCTACAGGAGCAGGGTATCATCGTAGCTGTGAATACGGTTGATGAGAGTGAGCAAAATGTCTGGACCGTAGAGACCGTATCTCTTGTCTCTGGTAAAAACTGGCTAGTCTATGATTGGAAAAACGGAGAGAACAAGGGAAGGAACCCTTATCTTGGTGAACCAAATCATATATCACAGATTACACCTGTTAGACATCAGATTAAGGTTGAGGGAACGACCGTTTGGGTAGAAAAGGAGAACCAGGACATCGTTCGTCTCTATTCCGTTTCGGGCGCACTGATCCTTGAAACTAAAGAGGATCACATCACCCTTCCTTATGAAGGCACGTTCTTGCTTTCTATAGAGGATGCATGTTATGTCATAACGATCTAGAGTTCGCGAACTTTATAGGTGTCTTCTTGACCAAGTAGCCAACACTTGAGATATCCACGGGAGAAGTTGACTTCACCCGTGGATATTTTGTTTGCGAATCCTTAGTCGATGGACATGCAAAGGTAATATAGATGACAATTGAGGCTGCACCCAAGTGTTCTCAAGATTCGTCTATAACCTAGACACGGCTCAACAGTCTCCAAAGATGAGCTATACAACAACCCCTCCAAATCTTTAGGACACAAAGTTCATAACCCATCCCTTACAGTTCGCGAATAGGAAGCATCACACGAATCAGCCCGTGAAGGTGAGTTAGGGGAGCGACTGCAGGGGAAGGGCGATACGGAAGGTGGTGCCGACTTGTAGCTCGGAGCGCTTGACGTAGATGCGCCCGCGGAAGTAGTGACGTATGATGCGACGTGCGAGCGATAAGCCGAGCCCCCAGCCACGCTCCTTGGTGGTGAAGCCTGGTTTGAAGATCATCCGCTGCGTGGCGCGTGTCATACCACGGCCCGTGTCGGTGATCTCGAGGTAGGCGTTCTTGCCGTGAGCCTCCGTGGTGATGGTGATCGTGCCCTTGCCGTCCATGGCGTCGACACCGTTCTTGACGATATTCTCCACGACCCAGCTCATGAGGTCGGGCGTGATGAGACAGTAGAGCTCCTCAGCTGCTGGCTCGAAGACGATCTCTACCTGTCTGGAGATGCGTCGCGAGAGGTATTGCACAGAGGTGGCGACCAGTCCGTTGAGCTCTATGGGCGAGAGCTCGGGTAGGCTGCCGACCTTTTGGAAGCGGTGGGCGATCAGCTCGAGGCGATTGACATCTTGGCCCATGCTCTCAATGATTTCGGGAGGTAGGTCGTAGCTCTTGAGCAGTTCGGTCCACGCCATGAGCGAAGAGATAGGCGTGCCGAGCTGGTGGGCGGTCTCCTTGCTGAGCCCGACCCATATGCGGTCTTGCTCCCAGTGCAGTAGGCTGCGAATGGTGAGGACGAGGATGATGATGTAGAGGATGAAGATGCCCGTCTGCAGATAGGGAAAACGTAGCAACCGCCTTAGGTTACTGCTGTCGCTGTAGTAAAGGTATTGGCGCCCAGCGGTGCCTAGGTCTATCTCAATGGGTGCATAGCCAGAGCGAAAAGCCGTGAGTCGCCTCGCCAGATAGGTCGAGTCACGAGCGACCGCCACGGAGTCAATGTTTTTGTATCCCAAGATATTCCCGAGGCTGTCTGTGAGGATGAGCGGTATGGTCGTGTTTGACTCTAGGATTTGGAGAGCTAAGGCATTGAGCTGCTCGTCGCTTTGGCTGGCTATGCACTCGGTCGCCTCCGCCCAGGTCTGCATCTTGAGCCGCTCCTCGTCGGCCATGCGTCTCACGAGTGGCTCCGAGAGAACGAGCGGTAGGAGTGCCACGACGAGCGCCAGCACGACAAGTATTATATTGGTAGGCAGGGTGCCGAGTAATCTCCTAGAAGATGACATGTGGGTGAGAATTAGAGTGGCGTGCGCTTGACCCCAAAGGGCACTTTCGGCGCAAAGCTGTATCTTTGTAACGGTTATCTCACGCTTTTATTATCGTCCACACACTTATGACCTCTACACAACACACGCGCCAGCGCATCGTCCAAATGGCCCACACGCTCTTTGTGCAGCAAGGAGTTGAGGAGACGACCATGGTCGCTATTGCTGAGGCTGTGGGGTGCAGTCGGCGCACGGTCTACACCTATTATAAGGACAAGCAGGCGCTACTCATGGCGGTTATAGAGCGGGAGATCAGTCTGATGAGTCAGTCGCTGAGCGAAGTGCTGGCTCGTCCTGCCGATGCGATTACTAAGCTGATGGTGTTGCTGGACAATCATCTGCAGCTGATCCAAAAGACGGTGCAGAGACAAGGCGAACACAATGCGAGCTTCTTTAGCGACACTTTCAACATCGAGCGCCTTCGCCTCAAGT
>CABQOJ010000011.1 GCA_902465775.1 uncultured Porphyromonas sp.
TAAAACTGCTCACTATACGGTGCCACGGTCATATTGCCGTAGCTGTAGATAGCCCCCACGCCGGCTCTCAGGGCTAAGCTCTGGTTGCGATCGATGCCGTAGGTGTAGCGCAGCTCGGCGGTACCCTTGACAAACTGTGCGAAGGGGACGCTGAGGATCTTTTTCGTCTCATGGTAGTTGCGCCCAGCTAGTGCGTAGATTCCGTTGAGTAGATTGCCCGCCTCAGAGATGCCTAGGTCGATGTGCAGGTGATGGCTACCTAGTCCCGTAAAGATGTTGTCAAAGGTGTACTGGTAGCTCATTTGCGGGATTAGTTGGCTCCGCAAGCTCAGCCCTAGGATGGGGTTTTCGGTGATAACCTTTTGGAATATTTCGGACTGGCGTGAGAGGCGGTTGTAGTGTATCCGTAGAGGCGTGATCAAGTGCTGATGCTGCTCATTGCGTACGCTGTAGCTGGCGGTCAGTCCTAGAGAGGTGATCTGGAAGTAGCGAGCACGATTGAGCATGGAGGCGGATAGGGTGTAGGTGGTCTGCACGTCGTGTGTGAGGTGCAGATCGTAGAGCCACGGTAGCAGGATGCGTGGAGCCTGTAGGTTGAGGTTGGAACCGACCTCGTAGCTGTTGATGTCGGATATGGATACGTCCTGATTGCTCCGTGTACGATTGGTCTGCCACTCGTAGGAACCGTAGAGATCGAGTGAGAGGCGCTCTCCACCTCCGAAGAGGTTGCGACGTCCGAGTGAGAGGGTGAGTCCTGGGCCGATGAAGTTGTTGGACTTGGTCGTGAAGACGGCAGAGAGCGAGGAGTCCCAAGGTTTGTCTAGCTCGGCTGTGATGTAGAGGTCGAGGAGGTTGTGCAGTGTATCACTAGCGACAAACTGCATATCGACGTAGGAGAAGGCGCCTAACCCTAGCAAGGACTGACGTGTAGACTGCTCGCGTGACTGTGAGTAGAGGTCGCCTGGGCGTAGCTGTATCCTATTGGCAAAGACGGAGGGACGTACGCTCGGGTGCTCTCGATAGTGTAGGGTGATGCCCTTGAACTGCATGGTGTCTGTCAGCGAAAGCCGATCGCCCTCAGGGAGTAGGACGTGGACGGAGTCTATGCGCCATGGCTCAAAGGTGTAGTTCGGGTAGCCACTTTGCTCTCGTACCTGCATATAGACCTTGCCTGGATTGAGTAGCGTGTCTACCTGATAGACGATCAGGTCTGGAGCGTAGAAGTAGTAACCACGGTCTCTTAGGTTCGTGACCAGCATGTTGCGGTCTTGGAGGATCTGTGAGAAGTTGAACTGATCCCCTTTGTGTATCTTCGACAGCTCCGCATGGTTGAGTATTTCGCCACTTCCTAGAAGCCACGGCTCCATATAGCTAATGCTGTCGTAGAGGTAAGGCGCCCCGAGATCGGCCTTGTAGTAGACACGTGCCTGCAGTGAGTCACTGGAGGAGCGGGCTATACTATCGGTCACGACAGCATCGAAGTAGCCGTGCTCGTGAAGGATCAATTTGGACTGCTTGGCACGCACGTCGGGACGTACGTCACTGATGAGCTTGGGCTCCTCGGCAAAGAGCTTGTAAAGGCGCTTGCCGACCCAAGTGCTGTCGTTGACAAAGCCGTTGTAAAACCAAAGCCCGATGGGGATGCGAAAGCGAGCGCGTGCACTGCCGAAGAAGGCGTCATTGGGTGGCACATTGAGCACCTTCTCCATATGAGAGATAGCTCGATCAGCAGCGTCACTGCCGTCGTCTCCCTGGATGCGTGTCTTGCCGATACCTATATATAGTAGCTCACCCTCGGGTATGTGTCGCGTCACCGAGCAACTACTCAGAGCCAGCATGGTGCCGAGTAGCAGGAGTAGCGCATGAGCTATGGTGGGTCTGTAGCGATAACGGTTCATAGCTGTGGAGTCTGTGAGGTTGAGGTTACGGTGTCAGGTGCGATAGGTGTAGTGTGTGACAGGCTATCCGTGGCGATGCTGTCAAGAAGCTTACTGGGATCGGAAGGCTTTTCGGACTTCTTCTTTTGCCACCACATATAGTTGCGCGGATCAAAGAGATCGACGAAGCGACGCGCCTTGAGCTTGACCAGATAGCCGACGCCTGTCTCGGTCACTACGCCCTCGAGCATATTGTCGTTGTTACGTCTGTGGAAGAGGGTCACGTACTGCCGGCCAGCCTCGTCAAGACGATACTCGAAGGTGACGTTGTCGATGAAGGTCTGCTCGTAGTTGGTCGGCAGATTGCCCGAAGCGACGCGCCCACCGATGACGAAGCGTATGCGATCGTTGAGGAAGCGACGACTGAAGCTGTAAGTATAGTTCGTCTGCTGTAGCTGCGACTGGTTGTATCCGCCCAACTCCATGCCGAGGGAGAGGTTCGTCCCCTGGAGGAGCTTGCCCGTAAGGTTGTTGAGCTCGCTCATGGCGACGTTGCTGAGTACTTTCTCCATCGACATCTGTCCCATATCGGAGGCGAGGTAGGTGCCCGACACGAGCATGGCTACGGCCTGCTTGCCGCGCTCCTCTTCGCTCATAGCGGAGAGCTGCGTCTGTGTCTCTAGATCTTCGGGGGCTGCGAGGTCGAAGGCGAGTGACATATCCTTTAAGTTTTCATCGGCCTTGATGGATACCTCAAAGTCTACCTTATTGGTTGTCTCACCTCTGGTCACGTCGGCGCGAAGCTTTTGCGAAGCAATGAAGTGTAGGTAAGGATCTAGCGGATCGCCACTCCAGACGAGGTCGCTCTCGGGCTCTATATCGAAGTGGCGTCGCCCTACGACGGGGAAGTCATACTGTACCTCGCCACCGCTGAAGTCGTACCGCCCGACGAGGCTCATTGTGCCGAGTGGCGGGTACTTCAGACGGAGGTCGCCACCGCCCTGTATGCGTACGTAGTCTTGCCCTCGTGAGGAGAGGTCTATGCCGATCTGTACTGCGGGCTCGATGTGGAGCGCTACGGATAGATCCATACGACCGAGGGACTGAGAGCGACCCTTCTGGGGCTCCTCGACAATCGTGCTGTCTGAGAGATTGACAAACTCGACGACGCCCGACATGTTGTCCTGCGCCTTGATGGCTGCTTGCGACATGACGTAGGTCGCATTGGTTCCTCCATGTAGCGTGACTGATCCGAGTAGCTGGGGTGCTGTCAGGTAGCCCTGCAGGCGTAGATCGGCAGAGAGGATGGCTCGTCCATAGATCGACTGCTTGTTGTGGTACTTGCTGTCGATCACCTGTGCATGGTCGGCGTAGAGGCGGAGGTCGCTCTTGAGCGCCTCGGGACCGAAGAGCTTTAGCCAGCCATCGAGGTAGAGCGAGGTCTCCTTGCCTTGTAGCGTTAACTTGTAGTCCTGGAGGTTTAGTCGGCTCTTCTCGATAGTCAGCGGACGACTGTCGAGGGTGTACTTATTGCCCGTCAGAGAGAGTGCGACCAATCCATCGGTAATGTGTGGCGCTCCATTGAGAATGGGGCTCTTTGGCGTGCCCGTCACAGCAATCGAGCCATTGAGTGCACCTTCTAGACTGATCAGATTGCCACCTAAGAACGGGTTAGCCAGACGTAGCGGTAAGGACTCGAATGAAGCCTTCATATCCAGCGCCTCTTCGCCCTTACGGCTGTGGTAGATACCGTCTACCGTGAGCGCTAGGTTACCATTGCTACTCACCTGTGCGGTGACATATTGCGAAGCATTGTCGCGAGGCTCGTAGAAGAAAGCGACACTCACGTTGCCCAGATCCCCATCCATGTAAGTCATGTCGTTGACCGAGAGGTCGCCCGTAGCACGGTAGACGTTGTCCACACGCTCGATGCGCAGATCCATGAAGGTGCGTCCGCTCATATCGGGGAGGCGTAGGATACGTGCCAGGTCGCTCAGCTCTAGTCGCTGTACGTTGCAGAGCAAGCTTTGTACATTGCTTGGCTCGTCTAGATCGCTGTGGATAGAGAGCTTGGCGCCTTGCGGATTCGTCAGCTCGAGATTGGCAAAGATCTGGTTGTCCTCACGGAAGTAGAAGAGCGCATTGTCCTCATTCGCACGAAGTCGCTCGCCAGCAAGGTAGATATCCTTGTCGGATAGGCTCACGCCAAAGCCCTGCGCATTGTAATATCCGCTAGCGCCCAAGCTGTAGTACAGCTCGTGGTCGCGTAGCCAGTCGAAGTCTAGGTTGATGGCGACGAGGTCTGTCTGAGCCGATCCGATGATCTTGTACGGCGGACGCTTCTCTTGTCGCTCACCCTCGAGGCTGAGGTCTATCTGTAGCAATGGGTGTACGTATCGCTGGGCAAGGTCGTCAGAGCTAAACTGATCGGACAGGTCTGACAGAAGCAGCGGTCGCATAGCCTCGGAGGGCAATTGCTGGCTCACGTGGGTCAGATGGTCTAGAAGTATGGGGCGACTTGGGGAGAGCGTCGTCAGCTGGAGGAGTGCGTTGTCACACTGTATCGTGTCGTACTGTAGCTGGTGTAGCTCGATGCGTCCATTGATCCCTAGATTAGGACTGGTCAGCAGATCAGCGTCGAGAGACTCTACGGATACGTTGTACTTCTCTAGTAGTGAGCGGAGCGGGTGGTGCGATCCCATGTGCAGTGCTATGTGAGCATTGGGCAGGACGCTGATGAGGTCGCTGTAGGCGGTCAGACGGGGCTTGTCAAACTGGTATTCTCCCGCCCATTTGGAGACTCCTGAGATAGAGGTCAAGAGATGGCTCAGTCCCTCCTGCGTCGTGACGCTCAAGTCTATGTCGCTGGCTCCTAGCTGTGCTATCACTTGCGTCGTATCACTAGCCAGGCGCAGGTTGATCTGTTCGTTATCTACTTGATGTGAGCCTACAGCTAGGTGCAGACCAGACAATTGTCCATCCACCATGTGGGTCTCGGCGAAGTCGCTATAGAGATCTGCCGTAAGCCTCAGGCGCCCCTCCATAATGCTGTCGCTTAGCCCTAAAGCTTGTAGGTCTAGGTGAGAGACGTCTAGGTCTATCTTACCTCCGAAGGAAGGACGCTTGCCAGCTGTGATGAGCGTTCCCGCAATGTCTCCAGATAACTGTGCCGAGGGGTCGTACGACTGCAGAGAGACAGACACAGAGTCCCCACGTAGGAAGCCGTCGAGCGAGAGATCGCGGAGTTTATGGTTCTTATAGTTGACTTCGTCTAGGGCTACTGCGACGAGCCCATTCTTGTTCTTGGACTTTAGAGAGAAGCCTGCGCCGTCAGCCTTGATTGATCCGGAGATTACTCCGATGGAGTCGCGAGGCATAAACTGAGCAACATCAAGGCCGTCGAGATGACCATCAATCTTGTAGCGCTGCTGGTGCAGGGCGTACATACCGTTGAGAGATAGCGAGCCTCTCGGTGTGCCAAGATGCAGATCCGCTGTGATCTGGTCGCCGTGGAGCGTGCCGTCTAGGTCAAGGTCCATCTTTGCTGGGAGTGTCACAGATCCTGATGCTTCGTCTATTCCTGCCATGGCTAGGAGTAGCTTAGCCGCGGGGCCTGTCTGTATGCTACTTTTCAGGGAGGCTGTGCGCCTGTGCTCGTCAAGGATATGCGAGGCTGTGCCACTGGCCGTGAGTGCGATGAAGCCCTCTTGTTGCAACTCTAGATTGTATATCTCCAGGGCACTCAGCGAACCTCGCGAACTCAAGTCTACGGACAGAGGCACATCGGCCAGCTGCTTGTGACCGCCAGGACTATAGAGCATACTGTCCAGACTAATGCGTGTGTAGTAGTACAGGTCTTGCGGAGCTAAGGTGCCCTTGAGCTCGGCCGTGACGATAGCCTCCTCATCGTTCGAGAAGAGACTTAGGGGAAGAATCAGATCCCCCGTCAGCTGGCTCTTAGGCGTGGTGAGCGCGAAGTTGCGCATGTTGACCACTTTGTCCTCAAGCTTGAAGTATCCCTGGAAGTGCTCCAGCTGAGCTCCACTCTGCTCACGTAGGCTCAACTCGTTAATGTCCATCTGCACCAGCCCCTTACTATTGATGGAGAGCCCATCTATATCGGCATGCGCATCGTGATAAGACATATGATTGTAGTCCACGTAGGGGAGTCTCACCGTGGCTGTATCTCTCGCATAGCTCGCCCTAGTCAGGTCTACATTGATATGCTCTACGAGTAGGTTAAAGTCTGGGATCTCCACCATCACCTTGTCAACAGCGCCACGATCTATCACCGCATCGGTGTGTACGCCCGAAGGGTAGAGGTGTATGTAACTAGCAAAGCGCGTGAGATCCACCCGATTGATATTGATGCTCATAGGCGGTCCAGGCTCGCTAGTCTCGGTTGTATCAGTCTGGGTGTAGGCAAAGAACCCGTCCGCTAGGGAAACCGCAGCGATATCAATATCCATCGAGCTCAAGTCTACCTGCACATGTCCCGCCTCCATATTGCCCAAGCGGGCATCGATACGACTACGGTTGAGACTATCTAAAGGCATCGCCACGACCGCATCTCGTAGATTCAGTTGGGGAGCCTCTATGCGTTTGTTAAAGAGAGGCATCAGCGGCAGACTGGTGCGCAGTTCATTGACCCAAATAACCGTGTCCCCCTGCTCCGTGGCGAGCAGTTTGTCGACCCGCACCCGCAGAGGAAAGCTAATGCGCATCTCCTCGACCGTAATCTTCCAGCCCGTCTGCTCCTCGATGGTATGGATGATACGCCCTACTGCCCAGCGCTGTACACTAGGTAGGTAGATCGATCCTATCAGTAGCAGTAGTACTGTCAGTGGGGTGAGGAGTAGGATCCAAAAGAGTTTACGACGTCTTCGTACGGGGTTCATGGA
Organism: uncultured Porphyromonas sp.; assembly: GCA_902465775.1. The sequence continues at coordinate 6,779 of CABQOJ010000011.1, forward strand.
CTAAGTTTGGAGCCATCTGAGTAAGCCGAAAGGCGCCCTCGGTGTGGGCTTTGAGCGGAGCATCCCTAAGGCGAAACGGCTAAATGCATACAAAGATACGAATTTAGCGCCAAGATCTCACGCTTCTTGTCGGCGGAGTTACGGCTTCTTCTCCTTTGGCGGTGCGACAGCTTCGTAGGCGCCTACGGTGTAGCCTCCCAGCCTGTTCTTACGTCGTGGCATACCCGTACGATCAAGGGCGCAGGCAGTAGGAGCTAAAGGCGAAAGCTCTTGCAGACCAGCCGTCTCTACGGGGTGAAAGTCAAAGTGGAAGTGATACTTAGCCTGTCTATTGCTACGATCCTTGTAATCCTTGCCCAGCATCCAGTAACTATCCACAAAGGGGACAGTGGCTCGATGAGAGGTAGGGAAAAGCTCCTCAACGAGTCGCTTAGCAGCGATAGAGTCCTGCTCCAGTCGTAGGTAGCAATGCTGCAGATCCAGCTGCGTCTGAGCCGAGGGGTGCCATGCTAGTTCGCCTGAGCGACGCAGCGTATCGCTCTGTAGAGCAATCGTTTGTCTGCCATCCACGATGCTATTGATCATCTGTAGCTTGCCCTCCTTACCTACATAGAGTACAGGGCTACGCCTGTGGTCAAATAGGTAGTCGCACACCACCGTCATCTGCTCTGCCTGTACGGTAGCTTTTCGCATGGATAGGCAGGTGCCACCCACATTGCTTAGTTCGCTGTTTCGTAGCGTGTAGCTACCTCCTGCGAGGGTCAGAGCATCCCCGCCCATATTGGTGATGGTGCTTGACTCTAGGAGCAACCGCTTCGCTAGAGGATCATTTCCCGGGGCAAAGGTTACCCCCTCCCGTCCATTGCGAATGGTCGTATAGCGTATCTCATTGCCTTGGCTCTCTGCCGTAAACTGGATGTAGTCCCATTGATTCGGTAGCAAGCGATAGGAGACATCTGTCGTGAGATTGTCTCGCCGGACACCCTCTATGAGGATAGGACTAGCCGCCGAGCCCGCTAGTGTCAAGGCACCTCGTACGATGATCCGCCCCCCTTGAGGCAGTAACAGGTGCCCCCCTTCGGCGATCGTTAGCCGTGCGCCTGGCTCTATCGTGATGCTGTCGGTTATTAAGTAAGGTCGCTCGCTACGCCAGAGGGTGTCCTTTGTTATGTGCCAGTTGGCGGGTAGGGTAGAGACGTTTTGCCGATAACCCTCGATGCGCGTATAGTGCGTGATCCCATTGCAGCGCCACAGGAGCGAATCGGTCACCAGTGTCGGAAGGTCTGAGTCTCCAGCCGTAAAGGTCGCCTCTACAAAGACAAAGATGCTATCACGCGGTGGCAGCGTCACATCTCGTATCTCCGAGCCACTACGTCCGTCCACGTTGATGCGGTACCCCTTATTGCCACCGCTCAGGAGTGACACCTCATCGAGGAGTAGCGGATGGTCGTGCGGGTTGTAGATCATCGCCATGTGGGTCGCCGAGGAGAGCGCGCTGTAGAGCGTGTCCAGTCGTATCGTGTCAACGGAGAGGTGGGGTTGGCTACCCTCCGAGCGGTCATACTGCCAGGGCGACCGCACGCATGCCACCAGCAAGAGCGCAGCGCAGAGTCCTATGCTGGTTAGCCGTGACAGAGCTCTGATAGATCTTCTTATTTCGTTCATCGAGTGTTCATCAGGTATGGAAAGTGTGGAGCAAAGCAACCTCCTGGTCACCGATCCCGTTGCGGGTCATGCTCCTCTTAGCAAAAGTACTGAAAATAGCGATTGGCGCAACCGCTCACACTCCGCCTCCCTGATAAAAACAAACGAGTGCAATCCAAACATACTGGACTGCACTCGCTAAGTGTGGGGATGCAAGGCGCATCGTGGTGGTCCCACTTGGGCTTGAACCAAGGACTCCCTGATTATGAGTCAGGTGCTCTAACCAACTGAGCTATGGGACCCGAGGAGCGGCCGTGTGGCTTACCTCTAAATGTCTGTTTCGAAGGGCAGGACGCCTACTGAGGGAGCGCCGTTTGCTCTGTCGTGGTGCAAAGGTAATGCTTTTTTCTGATATAAGGCCTCCCTTCCCCCCGACAAAAAACTCGCAGATAGTAGGTATGCGTACCACGTTGCTTAGGTGGAGCAAATGAGTTACCTTTGTCCTTAGAGTAATATATCAAGACACAAGTACTATGAACAAAAAGAATTCTAATCTACCCTCTGAGTGTACGACCATCATCGTCGGCAGTCAGATGAGTGCTGATGGATCACGTATCGTAGCGCGCTCAGAGGACTGGGACGCTATGTTTGCCAAGAACCTCACCATCCACCGTCCCGGCGAGCCAGGCTCGGTCGATCCTATGCGCTTTGACGCATTCGATAGCCCCTTCGCCTGCGATCTGCCAGGCAATGCGCAGAGCTACTCGGCGCTGCCACCTTATCATCTGCCAGGACACTGGGGGAGCGCAGGCTTCAACGAGTCCGGCGTCGGCATGAGCGCCACCGAGTCTATCTTTAGTAGCGATGCTGCACTGGCTGTCGATCCTCTTGTGGAGAATGGTGTGGCTGAGAACTCAGTCTTCAACATCGTCCTCCCCTACATCCACACAGCTCGCGAAGGCGTAGAGCGTCTCGGCAAGCTCATCGAGGAGTATGGTGTCAGCGAGGGCTTTGGCATCGGCTTCGTTGATAGTGATGAAATATGGTATCTCGAGACCGCTTCGGGACATCGCTGGTTAGCTTGTCGTATGCCCGAGGAGCAATACTTCGTCACGGGCAATCAGAGCCGCTTCCGCCAGTATGATCCCAAGGACAAGGAGCACTTTATGGCATCCAGCGACCTGATCGAGTTTGCCCAGGAGCACGGGCTGTATGATCCTAAGGAGGGTGCCTTTGACTTCCACAAAGCTTACATCCGTGACGTGGAGCTAGACACTACGTACAACTATCCGCGTGTCTGGGGACTCCAGCAGATGTTTACCCCCGCGATGAAGCAGGATGTAGCTGTCAACGACTTCCCCGTCTATGCTAAGGCTGAGAAGCCGATTACGATGGAGGCTATGCGTCATGCTTTCCGCTTCCACTACGACGGCACGGAGCATGATCCTTATCTCCACAGCAATCCGCACGAGGTGTACCGCCCAGTCTCCATATTCCGTACCACGCAGACGCATATCCTACAGGTGCAGCCTAAGCTACCCGTAGCTGTCGGGCGTATCAACCACGTTTGCTTAGGTATGGCAGACCTAGGTCTCTTCGTACCGCTCTTCCAGGGTGTGACCTCCTATCCCGAGCCTTACACCAAGGGTGGGGGAGAGTCCTCGCAGGAGTCGGCCTACTGGACCTTCCGCAAGGTGCAGGTGCTCGGTATGACCAATTATAATAAGTATGCTCCGCTCATCAAGGAGCGCTACCACGCCTTCGAGCTGGAGTGCGACGAGCGCATCGAGGAGATACAGCGTCGCTACTGCCATAAGCTGGACAAGGGGATGCCACACGCAGCTCAAGATATGCTACAGGAGGAGTCGGACGCCATCTTGTGGCGCGCCCTTGAGGTGGCTGATGCGCTGATCGAGGAGCTCTTCACACAGATGACCCGCGACATACAGGCTGAGTACCTCTTCCACGGCGCTTAGTCGATCAACGTTACGCAACAAAACAAAAAGGAGACCGCTCACCGATTGGAGGGCGGTCTCCTTTTTCGGTCTAAGTCTCACCTTCAAATTCCGTTTCTACGGAGGAAATTCCGAACGCCTCACTGCAAAACAAAAATTCTCCACGGAAGGCCGAAATAAAAGTTCGGAAGAATGAAATGAAACTTCGGAAGAGTGAAATCGAAGTTCCGAAGAATTTTTCCATTCCTCGCTGGAGAATAGAAAATAGCCACGGAGGAAATCGCGACTTCCTCCGTGACTTGTTACGATAGCTCTTAATTTGTTAGGCTAAAGTCTAGGGTTTCTCCATTGCTCCCGCCTATAATCCAGGAGTTTAACCGATCAGGCGAATCAGGCAGTAGCCCCCGATGGTGAGCCAGAGGTAGAGCGCTCCTGCGAGGAGGAAGGGTTTGCCACCAGCACGCTTGAAGCGAGCAAACGATGCGTCGCTACCAAGCGCTGCCATAGCCATACAGAGTCCGAAGTCGTCCGCCCAGCGGATTCCACCACAGACTTGATCGTAGAGGTCGTTCACGCCCTGCTGCTCAGCGAGGTAAGCGATCAGTGTATTGACACAGATCATGATGAGGAACCAGATGGCGAACCAAGGTATAGACACCTTGCGCTGTGCCGTGGTTCCTCCACGCCCACCACGATGCAGGACGGAGGTGAGGATGAGCAGGAAAGGCGCCAAGAGGATCACACGTATCATCTTCGTAATGGTTGCTGTGGAGGCGATTGCTTCGCCCATAGCACCGCCAGCGCCCGCCACGTGCGCTACCTCGTGGAGCGTGCCTCCAGTGTAGATGGCCATCTGATGGTCGGTCAGCTCGAGCCACCCAGTCGCGTGGACGAGTGGGTAGAGAAACATGCTGAGCGTACCAAAGAGCACCACCGTAGCGACAGCTATGACCGTCTTCTCGGAGCTAGCTCCCAGCACAGGTTCGGTGCCTAGCACCGCAGCGGCACCGCAGATAGCGCTACCCGAAGCGGTGAGGATGGCGGTGTCTCGGTCCATCTTGAGCCAGCGACCGATGAGTACTCCGAGGAGGATGACCGAGGAGACGATGATGAGGTCATAGATGAAGGCGGTAGCTCCCGCCTCGTAGATGTCTGCCAGCGTAAGGCGAAAAGCGTAGAAGACAATCGCCAGGCGCAGGATACGCTTCGATGAAAAGGCTAGCCCAGGTACCCACGTGGGGTTGAGCTTATGCCGTAGCGTATTGGCATAGATCATACCAATCAGGACGCTTATGATGAGTGGAGAGATGCGGAGTGTCTCCTTAAAGAGAGGTAGCTGCGCTAAGGCAACAGCTACGCCAGCGAAGACTGCCATTAGGAGTAGCCCACACCAGAAGCCTCGTGAGGGACGTGAGATTGCTTTTGTCATATATATAATTAAGGTATAGGTCTAGCCTGAGTTTTTATAGAGCCACAAACGTGTAGAACAGCGAAATGATAGCTATCAAGGCAAAGATGAGCGCAAAGATGCGATTGAAGGTGCGCAGATTGCGCAGACTCACCAAGTCTCTCAGGCGGGTGGCTATGTAAGTGATAAAGAGCCACCAAATTAGAGCTCCTAGCGCGATGGAGATGAGTCCGAGAATAAACATCCCGTAGGGAGGCTCGCCAAATGGATAGACGAAGTTGAACTGGCTGAAGAGGACTACATAAACGGGGACGATGAGCAGATTGGGGATGGTCAGCAGGAAGCCACTCCCAAGGTGGGAGAGGTTGCGCTGATTGATCTGGCCGACGACACGCTGCGAGACGCCCAGTCGTGGCGTGCTGAAGTATAGGTAGCAGGCAAAGGCTAGGAAGAGGAGACTTGCTATAATGCGCAGGACCATCTTGTTGTGATCTATATAGTCCAGCATGATCCCTGTGAAGAGATAGGTGACAATCGCATAGAAGAGGTCGCCCAGCGTGGCGCCCACGCCTGTGACCACGCCTGCACGTCGTCCCTGCTCGATAGCTCGTCGCAAGCAGAGGATCCCAGCAGGACCCATCGGGGCGGAGATGCAGATGCCTATGATGATACCTCCGAATAACTGTAATATGTACTCTGTAATCAACATCGTATATAAGAGATAGAAGAGGAGACTTGGACCGCCTGCCTCTAGTGACTCCGGCACAAAGGTACAAAAAGGAGAGATTAGAGGTTAGAGATTAGAGATTAGAAGTTAGAGATTAGAGATTAGAGGTTAGAGGGGGCTGGTGTTTTTAGTGACACTAGTGCTCCTAGTGCTCCTAGTGGGGCTAGTGCCTCTAGTACCTCTAGTACCTAACCTCTAATCTCTAATCTCTAACTTCTAATCTCTAATCTCTAACCTCTATTTTCGTATCTTTGTCCCCGTATATGATACCTTAACTATAGATATGCAACAGAACTGGCGACTGTACAATCTGCTGAACAATGTGGTGGGCTGGGTGACTTTTGTCATCGCAGCAGTGGTCTACCTGATGACCATCGGTCCCTCGGCGAGCCTGTGGGACTGCCCCGAGTTTATCTTATCGGCCTTTAAGCTGGAGGTGGGGCACCCACCTGGGGCACCCATCTACATGCTTGTGTACAATGTCGCTGCACACTTAGCCCCGACACCTGCACTGGCGGGACTATATACCAATGCGCTGAGTGGACTGCTCAGTGCGGGGACGATCCTGCTCCTCTTCTGGAGCATCACCCATCTGGTGCGCCGTGTGGTACTACCAGGCGCTTCGCCTTGTGCCAAGCAATTGATCCCTGAGGGGGTGACTCCTGTGCCTACCTTAGCGCAGACGATACTGATCATGGGCTCTGGACTGGTGGGAGCGTTGCTCTACACCTTTACAGATACCTTCTGGTACAGTGCTGTGGAGAGCGAGGTCTATGCCTTTAGCTCCTTCCTGACGGCACTGGTCTTCTGGCTGATGCTCAAGTGGAGCGACCGCGCGGACAATGCCCGCTCCGACCGCTGGATAGTCCTCATCGCCTATGTGATGGGACTCAGTATCGGTGTGCACCTGCTCAACCTGCTCTGTATCCCTGCGATGGCGCTTATATACTACTTCCGCAAGCATGATACGCTCTCCTTCAAGGGGATTGTCACGACGCTGATCGTCTCCTTCGTCTTGATTGCAGTTATCATGTTTGGTATCATGCAGGGTGTCGTGGCCTTCGGAGGAACGATAGACCGCTGGGTGGTCAACGGGCTGAAGTTGCCGTACAACAGTGGCTTCTACCTCTATCTAGCGGTCCTCATGGTGGTGCTGGTCGGTTCGCTCACGCTCTATCAGCGAGGCGAGCGTGGTCGTAGTCTGATCATCAGCTCGTTTATCCTCTCCTGGTGCTTGATCGGTATCCCATATTTCGGAGGAGCGGTCTGGCTAGGCGTGATCGTGACGATAGCATTGGCGATATACCTTTTCCAAAATAGAAAAGTCTCTCTACAGCTCCTACACACGGCTCAGATGTGTATGCTGGTCATCATGATCGGTTTTAGCTCCTACGGGGTGATCCTCGTGCGTTCGCTGGCTG
>CABQOJ010000012.1 GCA_902465775.1 uncultured Porphyromonas sp.
ACATCGTCAACGACATAGTGGATCAAGCGCGTGATCGCCTGCATCCGAAGAAGCGTCTGCGCCCGATAGCCTCTGGTGAGGTGTCGATACCGGTCGCGTGGATCATGGCCGCATTCCTACTGATCCTTGCGGTGGCTCTGCCGCTGGCACTCCTGCCTCGTGTGCTCTGGTGTCAGACGCTCGGGATCATGGGTGGCTATTGGCTGCTCAACGTCTGCTACAGTTATTGGCTCAAGCGGATAGCGGTGGTCGACGTGGTCTCTATATCGGTGGGCTTCGTGCTGCGGGTGTTACTCGGCGGAATAGTCGCTGGAGTGGTAGTCTCTGAGTGGCTCCTAGTGATGACGCTACTCCTATCTCTCTTCCTAGCCTTAGCCAAGCGGCGTGACGACTACCTCCTCTACGAGCGCAGTGGGGTAGCGATGCGACAAGCGATCAAGGGGTACAATCGCTCCTTCCTAGACCATACACTGACGATGATCGTGGGCGTCCTCCTGATCTGCTACCTGCTCTACACGCTTTCGGCAGAAGTGCATAAAGAACCTGGCGGAGACTACCTCTATCTGACGGCACTCCCAGTCCTAGTGGGCTTGCTACGTTACCTCCAGATCACACTGGTGGAGGAGCGGAGCGGTAGTCCTACGCAGGTGGTCTACCGAGATGCAATCATTGGACTCTGTGTCGTGATGTGGGGCGTACTCTTTGGTCTATTGCGCTATGTGGTGTAAGTGGGGAAGTGTGTATGGATACGATAGCAATCTTTGACCTAGATGGTACGCTCACACGGCGGGACACGCTCTTGCCGTGGTTGGTGCAGATGCAGTCGTGTGGCTCGCTCGTGTGGCACCTACCTTACTACCTCTATCAGTATGCTGCCTATCGGCTGAGCGGTGGTGTGGCTGATCGCCATAAGGAGCGTATCATTGGCACGGTGGCGCGAGGCTGGAGCTATGAGGAGGGGGTGCAGCGGGGAGTGGCTTTTGCAGATCAAATAGATCAGATGCTTCGTCCCGAGGCTATGCGTCGGCTAGAGCAGCATCAGCGTGACGGACACCGGACGGTCTTGCTGACCGCTTCGACAGATCTGGCGGTCTCGTCGTGGGCTATGAGTCGTGGCTTTGACCTGGTGCTGACCACGGAGATGGAGCTGGTGGAGGGCATCTATACGGGACGCTTTGCCACACCCAACTGTAAGGGGGCGGAAAAGGTGCGCCGCCTAGACCTAGCCCTCCCTGAGTGGCGAACGGTTACAACCTATGGCTATGGCGACAGTGTGAGTGATCGTGACTTCTTGGCACTATGTACGAAGCATTACTATGGAACTTTTGAATAAGCAGTTACTACGGCAGTGGCGTGTGGAGTTGCTCTGCGCTCTTGGCGCATGGGCACTGCTCTCCGTCTTAGCACTCTATATCTATAGCACTGGTCTACTGACACCCCATGGCGATGCTATCGGGGCTTACCTCGGGTATGACAACTACTTCCGCTTTACGACGAGTGGCGGGGCGTGGGATGTGAGCCACCCGCTGATTACTCCGCTATATCTTACTAATAGGGTGTTACTAGTACCGCTCCTGGGCGAAGGGGGCGCACTGGTTGTGATGCTTCTCGGCTCTGCACTCCTAATGGCTCTTGCCGTGGCGGGATGCTGTGGCTATCTAAGGCGTGTGGTGCAGCTTGGTACGGGACGCAGTCTGCTCCTCTCGGGTCTGCTCCTCTCCACCTTTACGGTGATGACGCTTTCCTTTACGGTGGAGAGCTATCCGCTCTCGATGGCGCTACTCGTCTTATCTCTCCTCTGTCTGAGTGGTCAGCTGAAGCAGGAGAAGCGTTTGTCGGGCTGGCATACCACGCTGTGGAGCCTTGTGCTGGGTGGCGTGACGCTGACAAACTTTGCCAAGCCACTTTCGTTGCTCCTCCTGAGCAAAGAAGAGTCGCTTTGGCAACGGGTGCGCAAAGTGCTGCTCCCGACACTCCTCCTGCTGGCTCTTGTGGTGGCGGTGGGGTACTTTTACCAGCAGAGAGGTGCGGGGACTGAGGAACCTATGCTCACGGCTCAGGTCAACGATCTGCTACGCTTTCAGACGAGGTCGGCCGATCTCGTGCCAGACTTCTTCGGTCACCCGCTTCTCATCAGCGATCTAGAGATGCGTGAGTTGCACGGCGAGACGGTGCTGAGACCTACGCCCTATGCCTGCTGGGCTATGAAGCTACTCCCGTGGGGTGAGGTACTACTGCTTCTCTCGATGATCTGGATCGGACGACGCTACCCGTTGGCTTGGGCGATACCGCTCTACCTAGCGGTCGATGTGGCGGTGCATCTCATCGGTGGGTACGGACTAGACGAAGCGATTATCTTCGGGGGGCACTGGGTCTTCCTAGTGCCGCTGGCGCTAGGCTGGCTCTACCGTGTGATACCTAGGCAGGCTTATCGATATATGGACCTTGCTCTGCTACTCCTATCTATATATATATGTACCCACAACCTAACCGTCATCTTATCTCGTATGGGTTGAGACTAGAGATTAGAGTCTAGAGGTTAGAGGTCGAGGGGCTGGCCGGTGGCGACGTTGACGGCGAGCTGAGCTAGGCGCACGGCGACGAAGGTCTCGATGTACTGCATCTCCGACTCAAGCCAGTTGCGCTGCGCTATCGAGAGCGTCTCGAGTGTGACGACGCCCTCCTTGTGTCCCTCGGTCGAGAGGTCGAGGTTGAGCTTTGCGTCGGTGCGGATCTGCTCTGTCTCGGCATAACGTGCGAGAGCCTCGGTGAGTTGCCGTGAGGCTTGCTCGTTTTGCATTTGGATAGCACGCTCAGCGTCTTGCAACTCTAGCTGACGTACCTGCTGGTTGGCAAGCGCCGCGGTGCGACTCTGCACTCCTTGGTAGATGCCTGTGATGGGTATCTGAACAGCTACGCCGACCATCCAGGTAGTGCCGAACTGCTTCTTGAAACCGTCCATAGGATTGGGCGACATGGTGAGTAGCTGTGCCGTGAAGCCTACCTCGGGGAGCATCTCTCCGAGTGCCATCTGAGCACGTCGCTTCTCTGCCTCGACGGCTAGGTTGGCGGCTTTGAGCTCGACACGCTCCATCGGATTGACCGTGCTGTATAGCTTGGGCTGGCAAGGATCGATCGGTTGCTGGCTGGCGAGGGTGAAGTCGGGCGTGAGCTCTATCGCTTGCTCGGCGGGGATGCGGCACTGATGCTTGAGTAGAATCAGCAAAGCCTGCAAGCCCTCTCGTAGCTTACCTTCCTGGAGCTTGGCATTGTTGCGGTTGACCCGTACGGAGACCACTTCACGGTCAGCGACGACTCCTTGATCCTTCATTGCGGAGACGTCAGCGAGCGTTTTGTCAAGCATAGCGTTGAACTGGCCGATCGCTTTTAGCTGCTCTTGTAGTTGCACCGCCTGCCAATAAGTCTTGGCGATCTGCTCCTCCTCGCCACGCTGCTGGATGGTCCACTGGTACTCGGCCGCTTGCTCGCCGATCTTCGCTAGGCGCACCCCGTTATAGATGCGACCACCGGCAAAGATAGGCTGGCGTAGCGAGAGGGATCCGTAGAAGATGTGTCCTAACTCGAGACTCATCTTGTCGTCCAGCCAAGACTGAGCACTGCCCAGATTGGGAATCCCTGGTATGTTGGGCAACGGCATTGGTGGAAGCCAGGAGGGGAGGTCGATTGAGAAAGGCTTGATCTTCGCTGGTGTGTAGAGCCATCCGCCCGATAGGGAGACCTGCGGGAAGAAGTTGCTCTGAGCCTTGAGGCGTGTAGCGTGCGCTGCTTGTCGCTGTGCCTCTAGTTGTGCGGAGGGCGCGGGGCTCTCCTGGTGGTAACGTATGCAGTCGTGTAGCGACAGCTTGAGGGGCTCCGTCTGTGCGTAGAGGGAGCTGGTAAGTATGCCACAGAGTGCGAATATCAGCACGCCTCGCAGTGGCGCTAATAGATCTCTCATCATAGGGTAAATGTGGTGTGTCCGATGCGATGTCCATCGGCAAAAACGTCTGCGCGGTAGCTTCCCGAGAGAAGTGCCTGCGTGATCTGACAATAGATGGTGACGGGGGTATCCTCGCCTGTGTACTCAATGCTCTTGGAGGCTGTCGCCTGAAGGGTCTGCCCCTCGAAGGTGAAGGCTCCGCCAGAGCCACTCATCGGCATGTCGTTCGGGTTGAGGATACGTACGTAGATAGCTTTGTTGCCAACGGGAGCGGTGACATTCTTCTTGAGGGTAAAGGATACCGCGAGCGTCTCCACCTTGTCAATGCGTGAGGTACGCTTGCCCCGATTGTTCAGCGGAGAGACGGAAAGCCCAGAAAGGTCTAGGCGGGCCGCGATGGCGACCTGGTTGGATAGTGCGGCCTTCTCCTCCGTGAGCCGAGAAGCCTCGCTACTGACGCGGGAGTAGTCATCCTTGACCTGCTGGTTCTCAGCTACTAGTCGCTCATTGGTCGCATGGAGCGAATCGATCTGTACGATGTAACTACGGAGTAGGGCGCGGAGCGTATTGATCTCGCCCGTTAGCTCGCTGATGCGCTTCGCGTTGGATGACTTTACGGAGGCAAGCTCTTGGCTTAGCTGCTTGACACGCTCCTGCTCGCTTTCCAGCTGAGCGAGTAGCTCATCATTGTCAAAGGAGAGACTCGTCTCGCCCGATGCTGAGGCGAGCTTGTCGTACTGTAGCTGATACTGCGCTGCGAGCTCGTCTAGCTCTTGCTGCATGCGTTGCTTCTCCATGTCGACCAGCTCGCTCTGGACGCTCTGCATCTGCTGTCGCTCACTCCTTATATATATCCATGCACCAACGATGACGAGGAGCACCACGAGAGCCGCTCCAGCGATGATGTACTTGATGTGCTTGTTGTCTAGTCTAGCCATGGGTCTCACTTGATTCGTTTCAAGATGCCCCGCCGTGTCAGTTGATAGGGTTGGGGCGATATGCTGATAACCTCCTCGATGCGCTTGGCCTCCTCCTTAGTGGTCCAGCCCTCTAGCGAAGGCGTCGCAAGGATTCGCACCTCTCGTCTGCCCTGCTCTGTGGCGAAGGTTAGCACGATCGGCATCTGGGTCAAAAGGGATTCGGAAGAGGTAGGTACTGGCTCCTTAGCATGTAAAAGCCAGTCCGTGTATGGTATGGTAGGGTTAAGCTCCCACTGCTGATCTCGCTTGGGTAGGAAGGCTGTGAGCTGGCTCACACGGTAAGGCTTCTCCAGAGTGGTGATCTGCAGTAGGGGCTGCTCGCCCTGAATGCGCCAGGGTGCAAGTAGTAGTTCGTAGGTAAGCAGACCAGATACGGAGATTGTGCAGCGGAGGCGAGCTTTGTCTATCCGCATCTCCAACGAAGCCTGAGACTTGGTCTGCAGGGTGACGGTGGAGTCGGGCATGTCGAGCGCCTTCTGGATGAGTTGTCCCCAAGCGCTGTCGCTGATGGCGGGGGCTACGCCGAGGGGTCGCTCGATGATCGTCTGATAGCACTGCTCTAGCTCGGCTCGCTCCTGCGCTACGAGTGGATAGCAGCCGACCGCCAGCAAGAGAATAAGGAGATATCTACTTATGAGGTGCATAAAGCTTCAGAGTAATGCGATGCCAAGAGAGACTTAAAGTGAAGCGCGACAGTCACATAGCCTAAGGTCTACTGCGTCTGCCCCCTGCGCACTGCAAAGGTAGTGAAATAAAACCGTTTCCGTCTAGACGCTCTACGCCCTGTGTGGCTGCGAAGGAAACATCTTCACGGGGCAAATCGAAAATCTCCACGGAGGAAATAATAAATTCCTCCGAAGGTTCATTTCATCCCTCGGAAGAATCGTTTCATTCTTCGGAAGAATCGTTTCATTGCTCCGAGGAATCTCTCATTTTCCACGGGCGAAATGAAAAATAGCTCCCTGAAGGATGGACGAAGGTTTACCCGCTCTTGCGAAGAGCAGTGTGGAGAAGTGAAAGCTTAGCGGATGAGAAAACGCAGAGGCTTGAACTTACGGCGGAGGAACCCTTTTGCCATGCCCAGGCCTACAGTCCACAAGATCGGCTTGGCGAGGGACATGCCAGTACTGAGGATCCGCTGTGTCACTCCTTGGGATTTCTTTTCGTCCTGATCGCTCTGTGTCAGGGAGTTGTAGGTGGATTGCTTAGAGTTTCCCGTCAACTTAGAGAATAATGAGTCCCCCTTACGTCGCTGTCTACGTGTGGATGGCGTGATCAGACGACCCAGTAGAGATCCGGGAGGAGCTATCTGCTCTTTTGCCTCATTGATCAGTGTCTTCTTGATACCCTGTCCTTTGATATATCCCAACTCTCTCTGCCAGACACGCTCAGCGATCTGGAGATCAGCCTCAGCGAGTTTCTGACGTCTCTGGAAGTCTTGATATGATACTCTTTTCTTCATGTTTGTATAGTCAGGTTAGCGGGTTGGTGTGGAGGACTCGTCGTTGGTAGGGAGGAGGGTGTCTTCGCTCTCAGTAGCATAGTCGCTAGGATCAGCCTCGTCAGCTGCCATCGGCTGCGGGCGTAGCTTATCGTCCATCTTGAGTAGAGAACTATGCAGCTTACGGTATATACGTGTACTGACGGAGCGTACGATAACCTTGCGAAGGAGTAGGATGATAATCCCTAGTAGTAGTAAGACTCCAGCGCCTATAAGTAGGCTCCAACCCCATCCTAGCTCTAGCCAAGCATTGATACCCGCGACTCCAGCGAAGAGTAGGAGGATCATCACGAAGGGCATTAGCGCCAACACTAGAAGTATCGTAAGAAGATTTCCCGCGACCTTCATGCCAGCATCAGTGCTTGAGTAGATTGCTCGGCGAGCGTATGCCTTGAGGTACTCCTTGGTGTGATAGATAAAGCGAGAGATTTTGAAGTCTTGCATAGAGACTAGAGATTAGAGTTTAGACATTAGAGATTAGAGGTCTAGAGATGAATAAGAGAGTAGCGTGCTCATCTGTCGTGAGTGACTCGAGGTCTCTCTGGTGCGGATGAGTGTGCTACTCTCTAAGTCCTTGTTGAGTGTGTATAGCTCAATGGGAATAGCCTCGGTGTGGGAGTTTACTTGACGGCCTTTTTAGCCTCCTCGACAGTCTCCTTGGCTTTGCTGGCTGTCTCCTTAGCCTTGTCTACGGTCTCGTCAAACTGCTCTTCAACCTCCTCGGCAAACTTTTTGCCACGCTTTTGTAGCTTGTCGCGATAAGTCTCAAAGCGGTCCTTGGCCTCATAGTATCCCTCTACGAGAGAGTCACGAGTGCGGTCGGCCGTCGTGCTGAGATCGTCATAGAGCTGATCACGCTTGTCGCGGTCTGAGAGGTAAGTGATGGCAGCGCCGATTGCAGCGCCGATAGCAATACCTAGTGCTATACGTCCTGTGTTATTCATATCTGTTCTGTTCTTTAATAGTGAATATTACTGTCTTGGTTTAGTAGTCTGCAGATCGCTTCTGCAGATCTCTGTTTGTCTCGGCGAATCTCCTTATTTTACTCCTAATTATATATAGGGGCAAAAGTGGTAAGTACCGCCTTGACACTCTAAAGGTACAAAAAAATAGTTACACGGCAAGTAAGAAGAGGACTTAGCAGTCTAGAAGATGCTAAATCCTCTCAGTATTTAAGTGCTAGATGCGCTCTAGGACTAGCTCGATGAGCCCGTCGATGCCTTGCTTGTAGTTGGTATTCATATTCAAGTTCTGACGGCCTGCGATGATGTAGCAGACGGTCAGCGTGTCGTGCCCTAGGAGGTTGCCGATACCACTGAGTGCGGCCGACTCCATCTCAAAGTTGGTAATGCGCTGACCCTTGAACTCAAAAGCTTCAATCTTCTGATTGAGCGTCGGATCTGCAAGAGGTAGGCGCAGCTGCCTTCCCTGAGGAGCGTAAAATCCATTGGCAGCGATCGTACAGCCAGGGACGATGTCGCCATAGTCTCCGACGATCTGCTGGTAAAGTGCCTCGCTACAGTTGACCACGTAGGGATCGAGACCCTTGATCGGCCACTGCAGCTGCTCCTTGAGCGCCGCCTCAAAGGGGAGGTCACGTATCGCCTCCGTATTGGCATAGAAAAAGAGCGACCCCTCGAAGCCAATCGCCTTGTGCGCTGCGACATACGTGCCTATCGGCGTCTCGGGCTGCAGACCGCCACTGGTGCCCACGCGTACCATCGTCAGCTTGCGGTGGTTGGGACGTACCTGACGAGTCTGCAAGTCGATATTGGCGAGCGCATCTAGCTCGTTGATGACGATCTCAATGTTGTCACAGCCTATGCCGTGGCTCTGGACGGTGATCCGCTTGCCACGATAGGTACCGGTGATCGTGTGAAACTCACGATTGCTCACGGAGCACTCCTGCGTGTCAAAGTGGGAGGCAATCAGATCCACACGAGAGGGATCGCCACAGAGGACGATCTTGTCAGCCAACTGCTCGGGCTTCAGATGAAGGTGAAAGATAGAGCCATCGTCATTGACGATTAGTTCGCTGGGAGGTATGATGCGGTTTTGTGTACTCATAGCTGTATTCCTTTTATATTGAATGATGACACTCCAAAAATACAAAAACTCCGCCACATCACCACCTCTTCGCTGGGTGAGGTGTCGGACGCTATTTGCGTAGTAGCTGATGTTTTACTACTTTTGCACCGGTAAGTAACTAAGTAACTTCACTGAATAGACAAATAATATATGGCTACAACAGCAGACTTTCGCAATGGCATGTGCCTAGACATTGATGGGCAGTACTTCTTCATCGTAGAGTTTCTCCACGTTAAGCCAGGCAAGGGACCAGCCTTCGTTCGTACGAAGCTACGCAACGTCGCTACGGGTCGCATCATCGACAAGACGTGGAATAGTGGTGTCAAGGTAGAGGAGGTGCGCATCGAGCGTCGTCCCTATCAGTATCTCTACAATGATGAGATGGGCTACCACTTTATGCACCCCGAGACATTTGACCAGATTGCTATCAATGGCGATCTGATCGAGGGTGTCCGCTTCCTCAAGGAGGGCGACATGGTCGAGGCGATGGTACATGCTGAGAGCGAGACGGTCCTGACCTGCGAGCTACCTGCACACGTAGATCTGCGCATCACCCACACAGAGCCTGGTATCAAGGGCGATACAGCTACCAATAGTCTCAAGCCTGCTACCGTCGAGACGGGGGCTGAGATCCGCGTACCGCTCTTTATCAATCAGGACGACCTGGTCACGGTGGATACGCGTGATGGCTCTTACGTAGGGCGTGTCAAGGAGTAAGCCTCACTAGCACATATTCCTCTAAAAGCAGTCGCCCCCCGTCCCGCTGATGGGCGATGCTGCAGAAGCCGTGTAGTTCTCTCAGCTAGAGCTGCATGGCTTCTCCCAATCTACCGCTGAGGTCACACTATATATAATATGAGTCAGATACCGCGTCAGGCTGGGGTTGCCGTTCCCCTCTTTAGCTTGCGTCGCCAAGGCGATGCGGGCTGTGGTGACTTTGCCTCGCTGGAGGCGTTTGCGCCAGTGGCAGAGCGTATGGGCGTGCGCATCATACAGTTGCTCCCTCTGGAGGACACGACCCTCTATGGCGATAGCCGTGACTCTTATCCCTATCGGCCACTAGCCTCGACAGCACTCAATCCTATCTACATAGCGGTGGATCAGCTCCCCCCGCTGGCGGATCAGCAACTGGAGCAGGAGCTGCGTGCGGAGGCCCAGAGGCTCAGTGAGCAAAAGACCTTTGACTATACGGCGGTGTGGCAGCTCAAGCGACGCTGGCTGTGGGCTTCCTTTACGGAGCAGGCGGACGCTTCGCCATACTTCACCCATATGATCAATCGCTATGCAGGGTTGACGCTTAGGTATGCTCCTTTTAAGAGTACCCCGATCTGGCAATACTGGGTCTGCGAGCGAATGATTCTAGACCTATTGCCGGACCTCAATCGTGAGGAGTGGTACTTTTGGAAAGCGATGGAGCAGGTCAAGGAGCTGGAGCGGAAAAATAAGCGTTTAGTCGTCCGTACGGGCAATTTCTACGCTTACTGCTATATGGTGGCGCAGCGACAGATGCGCCGTGCCGTGGCAACGATTCGTCAGCACGGGCTGTCACTCATGGGAGACCTGCCCGTGGGGGTAGATCCGCATGCAGCGGACACGCTTGCTTACCCGACGCTCTTTGAGTCGAGGCTCTCGTGCGGAGCTCCTCCCGACTACTTCTCTCCCGATGGACAGAACTGGGGTATCCTGACCCGTCGCAGGATCTCGAAAAAGCTATGGCAAGAGCGCTTTGGCTACCTAGAGCGCTTCTATGACTACCTGCGAGTAGACCACGTGCTAGGCTTCTTCCGTATGTGGTCCATACCACGTGACGGGCGCTCTGGGATGTTGGGTTACTTCATTCCCTCTCAACGCTACTCGGAAGAGCGGATCGCAAAGCTAGGGCTCGCCGAGACATTACGACCTGAGTGGATAGCACCAGTCGACAAGCCTGCGACGACGCAAGAGGTGTTCTGGGTCGCCTGTATTGACGGTGGCTACGTGCCTCGCTACGACGTGGCGAGTGCTGCGCCCTTTGCGACGCTGTCGCCCGACCTACAGAAGCGTATGCAGGCAGTCTGCGAGGATTACTACTACGGTGGCAATGAGGAACTGTGGCGCGAGCGTGGACTGGAGCGTCTAACCTTTCTGAAAGATCTCACGAGCATCCATCTCTGCGCCGAAGACTTGGGGATGGTCCCCCAGTGTGTCTACCCCGTCCTAGAGGAGCTCGGCATCCTCAAGCTATACGTGGAGCGCATGCCGAAGAGTGTCGGCATCGAGTTTGAGGCGGCGCCATACTTCTCCGAGGACAGCGTCGCTACCACCTCAACGCACGACTGCGCCCCACTGCGCCTGTGGTGGGCAGAAGACGAGGCGCGCTCACGACGCTACTACGACTACTTCCTCGCTGACTATGGAGTCCCCTACGACACCACACTCACGCCCGAGCTGGCAGAGATCATCGTGCGCCGGCACTTAGAGAGCCCCTCACGACTCTGCATCCTGCCGCTACAAGACTGGCTAGCCCTGAGTCCCGAGCACTGCGCCACGGTCGATCCGCAGAGCGAGCAGATCAACGATCCGAGCAATCCCCACCATGTGTGGAGCTACCGCATGCCCATCGCTGTCGAGGAGCTCCCAGACGACTGGATACGACAGCTCCGCCAGATGATCGCAGAGACCCATCGGCTGTGAGCGCCACATCCTTTTTCTCCCAAACTTCTACAAACAACCCAACCTATAATCTATGCGAAAGCTTAATTCAAAAGAGATTAAACAACTAACGGATCAGGGCTGCCAAGCGCAAGACTGGTCCTTGATTCGCGTTCATAGATACTTTGACGCTAGTCGCTGTCAGCAGGTTCACTTCATCGGGAGCTGTGAGATCGGAGACAACCGTGGCGGTCGCCCCTCCGAGGAGGAGCCGAGCTACGTCGAGCCTTACCGCTTGGCTCATGTGAAGCTGGTCGACTGTACCATCGGCGACCGCGTCATCATTGACGGGGTGCGGGACTGCATCTCGCATTACGACATCGCTGACGATGTGATCATTCACGATATAGCCGCCCTCAAGGTGACGGGCGAGACCACCTTTGGTAATGGTTACCTCGTCGAGGTGCTCAACGAGACAGGCGGGCGCGAGGTGCCCATCTGCGACATCCTAACTGCTCAGACTGCTTATATGCTGGCCATGTATCGCCACGACAAGGAGTTACAGACCGCACTCTCTAAGCTCGTCGAGGAGTACACCGACTCCGTGCGTTCGGACCGTGGCACCATCGGCGAGAGCTCCATCATCAAGCATTGCGGTCTTATGACCAATGTCAAGGTTGGTCCCCACAGCTCCATCATCGGCGCCTCTGTACTGGAAAATGGATCGGTCAATAGTACCGTCCTGAGCCCCACAAAGGTCGGCTACGGGGTGATCTGTCGGGACTTCATCTTCTCCGCAGGTTGTGTCGTCTCAGACGGCTCCAACGTCTCGCGTAGCTTCATCGGTCAGGGCTGCTCGGTGACCCACCTCTTCAGTGCGCATGACTCGCTCTTCTTTGCCAACTGTCAGTGCGAAAACGGCGAGGCGTGTGCCGTCTTTGCCGGTCCTTTTACCGTTACGATGCACAAGAGTAGCCTCCTGATCGCTGGCTACTACTCTTTCCTCAACGCGGGCAGTGGATCTAACCAGAGCAACCACCTTTACAAGCTCGGCCCCATTCACCAGGGCATCGTAGAGCGTGGTAGTAAGACCACCTCCGACTCGTACGTCTTGTGGCCTTCGCGCATCGGTGCTTTTAGCTTGATTATGGGGCGTCACGTGGCGCATATTGACTCGTCAGACTTCCCCTTCTCCTATATTATAGAGAATGACAACCAGACCTACCTCGTGCCAGGCACCAACCTGCGTAGCGTCGGGACCATCCGTGATACCAAGAAGTGGCCTAAGCGTGACAAGCGTCACCCGGAGGAAAAGCTCGACTGCGTCAACTACAACCTCCTCTCGCCCTATACGGTCGGTAAAATGTACAAAGGGTGGCACAAGCTCAAGGCGCTGGAGACGCACCTCGGCAGCTCCAATGCTACCTACATCTACCACGACATGCACATCCGTTATAGCTCTCTCGTCAAGGGTTGTCGCTACTACGAGATGGGCATCGTCAAGTTCCTCGGCAACTCCCTCATCCAGCGCATCCAGGACCAAGCTCCCAAGAGCAAAAGCGAGCTCGTCGCCTGCCTACCGCCCACCAGCAATGAGGGGCTCTCAGACTGGCTCGACCTAGCTGGTATGATCGCTCCTCGTCGGCTCGTGCGCAATCTGATCAAGCAGATCAAAGAGGGACAGATCAAGACGCTCGAAGAGGTCAACGCCGCCATTCGCACCATACATAGTCGCTACTACGAGATCGAGTGGCACTGGGCTTACGACCTGTTGCTGCGTTGGTACGACATCGCCGCCAAGGATCTCACCGTGGAGCGGGTCATACAGATCATCAAGGAGTGGCAAGAGACCGTCATCACGCTAGACGAGTACCTCCTACAGGATGCCCACAAAGAGTTTGAGATGCTCACGCAGGTCGGCTTCGGCATAGACCTCGATGGGGATCACAACCGGCGCATCGACTTCGAGCAAGTACGAGGCAACTATGAGGACAACGCCTTCGTCATAGAGGTGCACGACCACATCCGTCGTAAGAAACTCCTCGGCGAGACGATCCTCGCACAGATCGACGCCCTCGATTAGAGATTAGAAGTTAGAGATTAGAGGTTAAAAGCTAGAGATTAGAAGTTAGAGGTTAGAGGGGACTCCGATAGCTCTGATCCCTCTGATGGCTCCGATAGCTCCGATCCCTTGGCTCTCTAACTTCTAGCATCCAATCTCCACTCTCCGAGGAAATCAAAAATACCTCGGTATCAAACGAAAATCCTCCACCGAGGAACGAAAAAATTCTTCGGAACTTCGATTTCATTCTTCCGAAGTTTCATTTCATTCTTCCGAACTTTTATTTCGCCCCTCTGTGGAGAATATTCGTTTCCTCCCTGACGATTCTCGATTTCCTCCCGAGGAGAGACGTGTAGCCCATTTGACGTGTAGCGAAATGTAGGGACGCACGGTCTGTGCGTCCGTTGTGTCAAAGGTTACAGCAATCGTTGGTTTTAACGGGGACGGACGCACGGATCGTGCGTCCCTACACAGGGCTACTCGTCTTGCTTTGACACAACGGATGCTCAGGGTGAGCGTTGCCACAGCGGTTAGACGTTTCCGTGCGTCACGACAGCGCTGGATCCCCTCCGACAGCAAGATAATTAGTACCTTTGCAGGAGAGCCGAGCTGACATGAGAGCGAGGCTTCGTCACGTTGTATACTTATCCTTATAATATATGTCGCTACAGTGCGGTATCGTAGGACTACCCAACGTAGGTAAGTC
>CABQOJ010000013.1 GCA_902465775.1 uncultured Porphyromonas sp.
CGGACTTATGATTTCATTCTTCCGAAGTTTCATTTCATTCTTCCGAAGTTTCGTTTCTCGCCTCGGTGAAGGATTTCTATTTTCCCTATTTGCTTGTCTGCGATTACGGACGATGTAGTTTTGCGGCCAGTTGATTGTTGACTGTTAGGAGCAACGGCCCCGAGATATGCTCGGGAAGCTGGATGAGGAGCTCGCCACTGAGTGATGATTTGCCTGTGTATAGAGGCTCTCCTAGTAAGTTGTAGAGGTTTACTGCACTACGCTCTGGCAGTCCAGATAGAACCAGCGACTCTCCAGACCATCGGAACTGTATGGACGATGATGGAGAAACGGATTCAATAGTTGTAGTAGCGCCCTCGTATGGGACCCCTTGATGGTCATTGGCTCCTCCACAATAGTCTAGGACTTGCCACCCCTTTTCGGTCGCTTGCGTAGCGGATGCTGTGGTGCAGACATTCTCCTCGTCTTTGTTTCGTGTATTAACCGCAATGAAGCTCCCCGGAGTGGTCGTGCGCTTCGGTAGGGATGCTACTAAGTCGGTCATAGCTTTGTCATGAATCTTATTCCCATGGACTGCTAGCTTGTTCAGCTTAGGCATCTGGCTACAGTCAAGTGTCTCGATGTTGTTGTCTTCACAGTATAGCCAGATCAACTGAGGTAGCTCTTGGTGTGACAGTTGGGCTATCTGATTCTTATAGCACCATACGACCTTTAGCTGTGGATTGCTCGATAGGTCTAAGCTGCGCAACTGGTTGTCACTACACCATAGCTTCTCTAGGAGTGTGCAGGAGCGCAGGTCGATCTCCGACAATTTGTTGCTATAGCACTTGAGCGTCTTGAGCTGTGAGAGGGCGGATAGATCTAGCGCTGTCAGCTCATTGTTTGAGCAGGTCAGTTCCTCTAGATGTGTCATAGAGGAGAGGTCTAGCTTGGACAGCTTGTTGTTGGTACACTTGAGCTGTGTCAAGAGAGGCTTGGCAGGGAAGGTGATTTGGGTTAGCTCGTTGGCGAAGCAGGCAAGCTTCGTCAGAGCTGGGGCTTGGGATAGGTCTAAGGAGGTAAGACTATTCTGAGCGCAATCAAGCTCTACGAGAGAGGAGCAGTCGGTGATGGTGAGAGAGGTTAGCTCGGCTTGCGAGACTCTCAGAGACTGCACGTCACCTGATATGACGACTTCACGAGCTGAGAGCGTGTACTCGTGAGGCTCCTTACCAGAGGGGTAGTGCTCCTTAACTCCGCTTAGTGTAATCTCACCTTGATAGGTGATGGAGAGCTGAATGGTCGCACCTGGCTCTCGCAGTGTGGTAAGGCGTATGGACTGAGCAGAGAGCCCATGGCTCCCTACGAATAGGGTAGCCATGAGACTGAGGATGTATACGAGATGATGTCGTAGCATAAACTAGGGTACAAGGACCTTGTAAGAGTTAGTCCCAATGAGCAAAATGATCGTGCGACCAGTCATGCTGGAGAGCTGTATGCGATGCTCCCCATCAAGAGAAGGCTCTGCGCAATATAAGATAGAACCATCGACAGCGTATAGTGTCACGGTGTCGGACTCAGCTCCTGTGATAACAAGTGTGTGATCTGCAAGGAGTGCCACCTGAGGACGATCTCTATGGGTTATTTGAGTCGTACTTGTGAAGCCCTCAAAAGGAACACCCGCGCCATCGTTGATGCCACCTTGGAAGTCCTTCGGAGTCCACCCCTTCGCTTTAGCTAGTTCGATGTCCGATACCATTGGATGGTTTTGCTCTTTAGGTGCAGAGCTATTGATGAGCATCAAGTTCTCATAGGTATCCTGAGGTATCTTGCGTAAGGAGGTCACTAGAGCTGTCATCTCCTCGCCCTTGATTTGGTTTTCGTAGCAGTATAGCTCTTCGAGAGCTCTGTTTTTGCTTAGATCTAGTTTGCTTAGTTGATTGACCTGACAGTGTACGTTCTTCAGATCCTGGAGCGAAGTCAGGTCCAGCGCGGATAGTTGATTGTTTGGACACTTAAGCGTCGTCAGATAGGGGACAGCGCTTAGTTGTAGTGAGGTTAAGCTGTTATTACCACACAGTAGCTCATCCAGATTGGGGACTCCCGAGAGGTCTATTTGCTTTAGCTGATTGTTTGCACAAGCCACTCTAGTCAAGTAGTCTATTGTCCCTAGTGAGAGCTTGGACAGCTTGTTGTTAGTACAGTCGACACCAGTAAGTGATGAGCAAGCAGATAGATCCAGCTCAGACAGACTACAGCCGTAGCACCATAGGGCCATGAGGTTTGTGGCATGAGACAGGTCTAGAGACTTAATCTCCTTATTGTTACTACACCACAACTTGCTGAGATCTGGCGTTGCCGAGAGGTCTAAAGCTGTAATCTGGTTGTTGGAGCAGACGAGTATCTCTAAGTGAGGAGCCTCCTGGAGGTCTAGCTCCTTAATCTCATTGTTACTACAGTCCAGTACGGAGAGTCGGTCACAATCGGACAGTCTGAGGGTTGTAATCTGAGCATCTGTACATTCGAGCTCGGTGAGGAGTCCCTCGATAAGGATCGACTGCGCCGTGATGGTGTACTCTTTCTCTTGGTTGTTAGTAGGCTTTTCTTCTAGACCTGTGATCGTTATCTCGTCATCGTATTTGAGCCTCAGCTTCATCTTAGATCCGACAGGCAGGGCGGTTTCAATAGTCACCCCAGGCTTTTGCTCTACAGCTTGCTCTACGATGTTAGAAAAGTCCTGAAAACCCTCAGCTTGTTCATAAAGTCCCTTGGACCCCTTAGGTACAAAGAGGGTCCCCTCTCGGAGGGTAGTGCGATCGAAGCAAGCTGCAAACGAACGGTCTATTACAGGGGGTGTGGTCGCCTTTATGTAGAGAGCCGTTAGCGGGGTGTAAGCAAAGCATATTCGTCCTATATGCTCGATCTTAGACCCTATGGATACGCTCTTGAGAGCTTTGCAAAAGCTCAGAGCCGCCCTGCCGATGCTTCGGACTTCATTGGGGATCTCTAGTGACTTGAGTTGATTACACTGGAAAAAGGCAGTAGCCTCAATCTCACGGAGAGACTCAGGAAGTATGATACCCTCAAGAGTGCTAACGGCGAAGGCTCCCTCTATGATGCGCTCTACACCTGCGGGCACTTGATAACTCCCTTCCGTCACCTTGGCCACAGGATAAACAACGAACTGCTTACCATCTGCAGATAGCAGACAGTTGTCGATCGCCTTATAGTTTGCGCTGTTAGGAGCCACAGTGATTGTTGCCAGAGCTTTGCATTGATAGAAAGCGTTTCGTCCGACCTCTGTCACCGAAGCTGGGATCTGTAGCGAGGTGAGCTTCTTACAATAGTTAAAGGCTCCATACCCGATCGTCTGCAGCCCCTCGTTCAGGGTCAGTGTCGTAAGGTATGAGCAATTCTCCATCGCATTGTCACCAATACGTAATAGGTCAGAGGGGAGCTGTAGTGACGCTGTCTTATAGTGGAGGTGAATCAAAGTCTTATTGACTACATCTATCAGCATCCCCTCAGCCGAGCGAAAGTTTGTGCTGCCCTCCTCGACCTTGATCTCTCCATAGACTCTAGAGAATGCGCCTTCACCAATTTTGGATAACTGCTTGCCCAGCAAAATTTGTGGGATCTTCGTACAGTTGTAAAAGGCCTTGTAACCTATCGTTTTGATTTGTCCTTGTAGCTTGAGCTCACTCCTTAGAGATGTACACCCATTAAAAGCATAGTCGCCTATAGATGTCAATCCCTCGTTAAGAGTGATTGAGGTCAGCTCCTGGCAGTTGTAATAAGCAGAGTCGCCAATACTCACCAAGGTGTAGGTTTGCCCATCGTAGGTTACACTGTTAGGCAGGGTTATATCTCCCCAATACTTTATCTCACCGTCTATGGGGACATCCTCTATCGAGCGAGGAATTAGGGCCACGGTTTTAGCCTCCTCATCGAGGATCCTAAAGCGCATTTGACAAGACTTGTCGTAAAAGCTGGTCCCTCCATGATCTGATCTCAGATTATGGTGACTAGCCCAAGCCACAGACATGCTGAAGATCAGCATCAGGGTCATGCAGAGCGTGCGAAGAGCGAGAGTCGATTTCATATCGGTTGTTGGTTTAATGTTAGTCGTTCGGGGGCGCCTATACTATGCTGTGAGGTTTTGCTTAGGTATATGTCGCAAAAGCCTAGAGCCAGCAAGAGATTTCGAACAGCCACGCTAATGTACGAATAAATCCTGAACAAAACGATCTCTCCAGGGTGGGGGAGAGGGCTGATACGTTATAAAACTAGTCTCTACGGAGGAAACCGTGAATTCCTCTGTGGATATCTTTGTTTTTCCAGTGAGGAGCGGAACAATTCTTCGGAACTTTGATTTCATTCTTCCGAACTTTCATTTCATTCTTCCGAAGTTTTATTTCCCGTCTCCGTGGAGAAACTTTGTTTTCCAGTGAGCTATTGGGATTTCCTCGGATATCTTCGTGGGCAGCTCCTAGCAGACGGGTTATAATGCGTCAGCCTGGAGTGGAAGATGTCCACGTCACTCGGCAGAGCGCACTTGCTGGGCTATCCAGCTGGCTATCTTCGCTTCGGTGTTGATGCCTTGCTTAGCGAGAACCTCCATGTCGATGGTGTGGTGAGCGCGGCTGTAGATCGGTTCGCGCAGACGCATTGCCTCCGTGACGTGCTGGAGTAGCTCCTCGCCCGTGAGATGCGCCACCGAGGGGCGGGTACGCTTGGTGAGCTCTAGCCGCTGAGCTAGCGCCTCACTGCTGTAGCGTAGGTAGAGCACGGTGCCACTCTCTAGCAGTATGTCCATATTGTCATGGTAGATGGGTAGGCCACCACCTGTAGCGATGACCGCATCGGGGAGTCCAGCGATCTCCTCAAGGATCATCCGCTCTTTCTGGCGAAAGTACTCCTCACCGTGCAGCCGAAAGAGGTCGGCCACCCGCTGACGAAAGCGACTCTCGATGTAGATGTCTGTATCTACAAATTCGTATCCGAGTAGCTCCGCCAGCGTACGACCTACGGTACTCTTGCCAGCACTCATGTAGCCGATCAGGTAGAGTGTCATCGCTTGAGCTCGGGATAAGCAATACGTGAGTGATAGATGGTAGCGAGCTTCTCAGCAAAGATGTCCTTGATCGTCTGAACATCCCTAAAGGTCAGCGGCGTATCGTTGAGTAGACCGTCCGCAACGATTGAGTCAATGATCTTATTGACATGAGCTATCAAGGTCTCCTTGCTGAGATCCTTGAGGCTACGACTACTCGCTTCGATAGCGTCCGCCAGCATCAGGATACCAGTTTCTTTAGTGTTAGGATTGGGCCCTGGGTAGGTAAACTTGTCTATATCGACCGTTTCGTCAGGATGCTCGTTACAATACTGATTGTAGAAGTACTTCGTCACCCCTCGTCCGTGGTGCATGCGGATGAAGTCTTGGATCGCCTGCGGTAGGTTGTGCTTTTGCGCCATGGCCAAGCCGTCGGTCACATGCTTGATGATGACCGCTGCGCTTTCGGTGGGGGAGAGTTGGTCGTGCGGGTTGATAGCGCCTTGATTCTCCGTAAAGTATGCCGCATTGCGCATCTTGCCGATGTCGTGGTAGAGAGCGCCAGCACGTACGAGTCGAGCGTCCGCGCCGATGGCGGTGGCCGCTTCACTTGCTAGGAGAGCCACCTGCATCGAGTGCTGGAAGGTGCCAGGCGCCTGCTCCGAGAGCTGACGTGGCAGAGGACGATTGACGTCGCTCAGCTCCACGAGCGTAATGTTGGAAACATAGCCAAAGGCACGCTCGATGAGGTAGATGAGCAGGTAGCTAAACATATTGAAGATCAGGTTGAAGGAGAAGTAGAGCAGGTTGCTCAGGTCATTACTTCCCAGGGCTCCACCCGTCATCAGCGAGTAGCTACAGGTCATCACATTGTATATGACGAAGATGAGGAAGGTAGCACGGATGATCTGCGCTCGTGAGGAGAGTGAGCGAAGGCTAAAGACCGCCACCATACCAGCGACAAACTGTATTACGACAAACTCCAGCGGAAATGATACATAGAGCGCACAGATCAGCACGGTAATGAGAAAAGCATAGATAGCCGTACGAGACTCAAAGAAGGTGCGCACCAGTATCGCCACCGAGACAAATGGGATCGCATAGATCCACGCGCCCAGTTCATTGCGAGCGAAGATGATCGCCAAAACCGCATAGATCAGTATCAGCAGCGAGAGAAAGAGTGTGTTCTTGTACTCCTTAACAATCTGCGGTCGGTAGTAGAAGAGGAAGAACCACAACCCCAGCAGTAGTGAGACTATAATAAGGAAGGTGCCCACACTCATCGGCAGTACCTGTTGCAGATTACCATCTCGCTGCTCCTCTGTGACACGGCGCAACGACTGCAGGATGTCGTACTGATGCGGACTTACGATCTCTCCCTTGCCGATGATGCGCTCGCCCTTTTGCACTACGCCCATAGACTTAGATAGGTTGCGCAGCTCATCATCGATCACCTGTTGTGTCTTAGCCTCATTGGGATAGACATTGACCTCGATGTACTTGCTTGGGTCAAACTTACGGACGATCGACTTGTTCATCCCCTGGGGCAGTCGCTCGGTAGCTTGCTGATACGCTTCCTTAGGAGTCGAGAAGAGCGTCGCAGGCGTCAGACGACTCACCTGATCGGCACTCAGGAGCTTGACCTCCAGCACATCCTCCTGCCTTAGCTTAGAGGCAGTCTCCTCCTCTATGATACCGTTACGATAGAGATCCCTGAGATAGTCGCGCATATAGAAGTAGTAGGCATCGTCCGTCACCTCACGGCTCCACTTACTGGTCCAGTCCTCGTCCCACTTGCGGAGCATCTTACTCCCCGTGATCGTGTCGATCTGATAGTAGGGCAGGACCGTCTGGCGTGCGCTGTCACGCTCCCGCTGGATCATCTCGTCCGACTTGTAGATCGGGAAGGTAAAAGGCGCCACCAGCAGCTCATCGCCCATCCACGGCTTGCCCTCCACCACTTGATACTGAAAGGTTTCCTCGTCATGTGGTGAGAGTAGCGTGATAACCAGCGCCAGCAGGACAAAGGTCAGCAGGGCATACAGGTGCGTCGTCTTAAACTGTGTCATAGTCTTGTGTGCTAATGTGGAGGAAGCCATTACTCCTCGTGGCAATCTCTACCGCAAAGGTACTCATTTAGACGGTATAGCCACAGAGCCTCTGCGTTGTGATGATAAGAGAACCCTATCCACAGCGCAGAGGCTCTGTTGTTTCGTTAGAGCAGGGTGCTAGGGCTGGGTGCTAGAGCTGTACTTTGACCTGCTGAGTGCCCGTAGCCTGCTTAATGACCATCAGGTAGAGACCCTCCGGGAGCTTGTGAGAGATCATCTCTCCCTCGACTACACTGGGGTAAGTGGCGCATAGGACGCCGTCACTGCTGTAGAGCGACACTTCAGCACTACTCTCCAGATGATGCAAGCAGAAGTGCCCCTCGCTGACCGCTACCCGCACCGCTGTCATTGCTGCGCTTGGCGTCTCGACATGCCGAGTGCTCCCAGCTATCTTACAGCGGGTGAAGTACTTCACACTAACCCCGTCAAACTCGGTAAAGAAGCCACTCACGTAGAGCCAGCCCGCAGGGTCATAGGTGAGCCCTGTGACAATCTGGTTCGGTCCCTTGCCAAAGTCAAAGTCAGTCGTCAGTGCCGCCCCCGTCTTGTCCAGAGCGTAGACAAAGCTCCGCTTAGGAATCTGAATGTCTCCGCCACCGATTATGATATATTGATCGGTCACGACCAAGCCGTTGATCATATCCTCCGCATCAGGGTTGGAAAAGTCATACACCTTAAAGCCATCTATGGGCGTCCCGTCCAGATGTAGCGCTGTCATCAGAGGCGTCTTCTGACCGAACGACTCGTAGAAAGAGCCCGCTACCAGTAGCGTGTCAGCACCCTTCATGGCTAAAGCGCGAGGCCCGCCAAAGTCAAACTTAGGCTTCGCAAAGCTCTCGTCATACTTCCCCTGCGCATCAATGTGAAAGAGCCTTTTATTGAGCGGAGAGCCGTTGTATCCATTGATCATGCCACCGAAGTAGATATCTCCCGAGGGAAGAAGCAACGCTCCGTCCACATAGGGAGAGCTCTTGAAGTAGATCTCCTTGTCCGTCGGGAGGAAGCTCTCGTCGCGCACGCCTGCAGCGCTAAAGCGGGCAATCAGCGGAGCGAGCTTGCCGTTGACCCTGTTGAAGCCTCCTAAGACATAGAAGGAGTCATCAGGCGATACCAGGAGCTTGTTGGGCTGTAGATCCCACTTGTACTGACTCGTGTGAGCCGAGCCATCTAGCGTGAGGACGTTGTCATTCTTGAAGGTTGTATCCAGCGAGCCGTCCTGATTGAGACGTATGATCTGACCCACGGGAGTATCATTGTACGTGGTGAAGACGCCGAGTACGAGGATCTTGCCGTCAGACTGTAGCGCTATATGTGTCACCACACCATTGACGCCCGTACCTCCTGCGTTAAAGGAACCGTCAGCTGATCCATCTGCATTGAGTCGCGTGATACCAGTTACGTCTCGTCCACTCACATACTCGAAGGTACCACCGATGAGTATCTTGCCATCCTTAAGCGGAATGACCGCCTGCGGATTAGAGTCTAGATCTGGGCGAAAGCTTGTGTCTACTTGCCCATTCTGGAGTTGGTCCTGCGCCGTAGCGCCTAGGGGAAGCCCTAGACAGAGGCCTAGGACTAGGAATGTGTAGAGAATCTTCTTCATATCTCTCTTTATCTATAGGTACAACTTCTGAATCCACACACGACCATCCTCAAAGGTCGCAGCCACTAGGACAGCCCCCTCGGCAGAGACGACATGCTCCGTAGCGGTAGTGGTCGATGCGTAGAGCTGTGTCCCAGCCATATCCCATACGAATAGGCTGACTGGTTGCTCTGCAGTAAAGCGGGTCACGCCCTCCTCGGTAGCAACTCGCAGGTCGCTCGGAGCGGCAAGGACAGGTTCGTTGGCTGTCGGCTTATAGTTTAGCGCGAAGAGAGGCCATAGCACAGGCTCTCCCGTAGTGCGATGCTTGGCCAGCATACCAAAGACGGTCAAGTCGCCAGAAGGGTTGACCTCCTTATTGGCCAGGAAGAGGAAGGGGAAGAAGTTTTGCATTTTCATCGACACGCCCGTGCTGTCCGTAATGGTGATATCATCTAGCGCCCCAAAGCGATAGGGCACCTTCGAGTCTGTGCGTGGCTTGATCCTCACGTTCTGTATCGAGACGGGAGCGTACATATTGTATTCCACATTGTCTAGCAGATCCTTGATACTCTTGGTCGTGCGATTGTCAAACATGAAGGGATGATCCACCTCCTCCAGCGTGCTAGGCGCATCTACTTGAAAGTAGAGATTGTGGTCACGCTCCACCAGTTGCCCCACGACGCGCTTAGCGAGGAGCGCCTTCTTAGGCGGATTACCATAGATCGGGTCATGTAGCCGAGGGTCAAACATCATAATCCCCTTCTCGCCGTCCCAGAGCCACTTCTCAGGCGTCATGGGCACCGCCATATTGACCAAAGTCTTCTTGTCAAAGGTCACCTCGTAAAAGCCTCCCACGGGAGCCTGTAGTAGCTCCTCTAGCGAATGTAGCTGTGTCGCCTCCTTGACCGTGAAGTAGGTCACATGCTCCTCTAGCTCTGAGTACGGTTTCCCCGTGGCTATGTTCATAAAGCGTAGCCCTATGGTATGCACGCCAGGCTGCAAGTTGCTGTAAGTAATCAGCGAGTCGACCGAGTTCAGCTGCCAGGGCTGCGTGGCGGGCTGATCATCGAGACGCGCCTCTATATAAGAATTGCCGTACGATCCCCCTTTGGGGTCTCCCATCATCCAGTCATCACCGAAGGTCAAGATATGGTAGGAGATAGAGCTCTGAGCTGTCTCAAAGCCACTCCGTATATTGGCTGGGTAGACACGCCAAGGGTTGCGTATGGGAGCGCCCTCGCCCGTATCGTAAAAGGATATGTCATCTAGCATGATGCGCCATCCCACACCTTTCGTCTTGTTTGGATCCTTGAAGATAATCCTAAAGCGGAAGGAAGGAGCATCAGGATCCATCCGCTCGTACAGATCGTTCGTGACCGTCGTGGCGTCAAAGATGATATCCTTCTCCACCCAGCTCTTACCTCCGTCGAAGGACTCCTGAGCAAACCAACTTTTGCCCGCGTTGGAGATTAGTGCGTCCGTCCACCCTTGGGTATAAGAGACCGCTACTTGTGTCCCACGGATCGGGTCTATCGCTTCGATCATTGCTGGCACGTCGCCTACGTAGCCCGCCGTCAGCTCAAGCGCCTTCTTGCCAAAGGGTATATTAGCCTTCGGGTCATCGACGATGCGACCGTTGACGATGCGCCAGCGCACCCCTTCGATCTCCACCGTATCATCCGTAAATGTCTGCACCTCCATCTCCTCAAAGCCCGTCTTATAGTACGGTACAAGAGGCTTGGGTGTCTGTGCCATCACTGGCCATGTCAAGGTCGCCCCCAGGAGGACGACAAAGAGTAGTAATCTTCGATTCACTGCTTATCTGGTTTTTAATTAGTGCTATGATAGTAGGGGGCAAGGCTAGTCACCTATCTCGTCAAGGAGTAGCCCTGCGGTCTCTAGCCGAGGGCTAAGGTAATAAAAACGCTCCAACCATGCTAGACTCCGCAAATCTCACGAGTAACCCGATGCGGGTTATTTGTCAGTTTTCAAGGAGGTTAGATCATATTCGAGGCGACTCCATTTGGGCTCCAGCGAGGAATTGCGAGATTCCTCGGTAGGCGTTTGGGATCGCTCAGCGAGGAATGGAAAAATTCTTCGGAACTTTGATTTGCTTCTTCCGAAGTTTCATTTCATTCTTCCGAACTTTTATTTCCCGTCTCCGTGGAGAAACTTTGTTTTCCAGTGAGCTATTGGAGATTTTCTCCGTGGAGACTGGTCGCGCTGAACCAAATAATGTCGCGGGTTTTGCGAGATATCTGGCTCCCCGTGCGACTTCCGTTGCAACAATTGCCTTATTAAATCGTCTTTAAGGAAACGATACACTAGCACAACTCACCCACACCAGTGTCAAGTATATGAGTAGCAAGATTTACCACCATTTACTGGGAGCGATGGCGCTCTTCCTTATCACGGCAGGCGCACTGGCTGCGCAGACCATCACGATCCAGGGGCGAGTGCTCGCTAGTAGCGACTCGACTGCGCTCGTCGGAGCTAGCGTCGGGCTATTTGACGATAAGGGTCAGCTCACATCGGGTGTCTCGACGGAGAGCGAGGGGCAGTTTGCCCTACAGGCTGATCCGCAGGTGGCTAGAGAACTTCGCATCAGTAGTATAGGTTACACGCCGATGACCATCCAGATAGCGGGCGATGCACGAGGGGTGATCGCTCTCGGCACGCTCTATATGTCGGAGGATAGCCAGCTCCTCGACCAGGTAGTGGTGCAGGGGCAGCGAAGCCGTGTGGACAAGATGCTGCTCTTTCCACAGCAGGCAGAGTTAGCGCGCAGTCAGGACTTCCTCAGCTTGCTACAGACGATGCAGCTACGAGGTCTGACCATTGACCTGATGAATAAGCAAGCCTCTATCCGTGGCGGGGAGGTGCAGTGGCAGATAGACGGCGTGCCCCGCACGATACAAGATGTGCAGAGCATAGACCCAAAGCGTATCCTACGCATTGAGTACTCTGACATGGTCTCGGCACGCTACACCGATCGGGGCATCGGGGGAATCGTCAATGTGATCCTCAAGGAGCGTCTGCAGGGAGGCTCTGTCTGGACGCAGGTTGAGTCGGCGCTGACGACGGGCTTTGTCAATGGAGCTTTGGGGGCTCGCTACGATCGGGGGCTTCACTCCTTTACGCTCGACTACAACAATGGCTTCCGAGACTACCGCAAGCGCTTTGCCTACTTAGAGACGAAATACATAGCTCCGCACGAGGAACTGATCCGCACGGAGACACCTGAGGCTAGCCCCTTTGGCTATATGGTTCAGAACCTTAACCTCTCCTATTTATATAAGCCCAGCGAGCGACAGCAGTTTAGCGCTACGCTACGCAATGAGTTTGTCAATTATCACAGCAACTCTATCTCGCAAATAGCGCAGAGTGGCAGCGACCCTTTCCATAGGGAGTCTGGCGTCAAGGAACGTAGCTACACGCCGGCACTGGATCTGTACTATGCCAATATGCTGAGCAATGGGGGCAAGCTGGAGGTGAATCTCGTGGGCTCCTACAGTCACGGCACTCACAGCTTCTCGCTACAGGATCAGATGGCTACGCAGATGCGTGAGGTGCAGAACGCTGTCGATGTGAGTCGCACGGCGCTCATCGGAGAGGTGGTATACAACCTCCCGTTTAGCAGTCACTTCATGCTCGCCACGGGCTTGCAGCATACGACTGCCTACTCGCTCAATAAGTATGTCGAGATGACGGACAATCTGCTGGAAAACAACAGCTACCTCTTTGCCAATGCGCAGGGACAGCTCGGCAAGGTGCAGTACAGTATCGGTACGGGTGCCAAGCTCTTTGTCGTGCAGGATGCGACCGACCGAAAGAGCTTCGTGCGAAATCAGAGTACGCTCTCGCTTTTCTACAGCCCGATCAACCATTTGACGCTCGTCCTCAAGTCTACCTACCTGCCGACGCTCCCCTCGCTGAGTATGCTCTCGCGGGTACAGCAACGTGTGGACGACCTCATGAGGACGAGTGGCAATCCAGATCTCAAGGCGGCTCAGTCGCTTTACAATCGCTTTGGGGTCTATTACCAGACGAAGCTCTTCACGAGCAATGTAGACTTCTCAATAAATAATACGTGGGCACCGATCCTCTGGGATGCGACCTACGATGTGGCTGGCGGTTACTTCCTCAACCGTGCTACGAATGGACGCTTCAATCGCCAGTACAGCATCTCTTGGCAGGGTGGACTAAACAATCTGTGGAACTTCCTAACGCTACAGGGGACTGTGCGCTACGATATGTTTCGCACCCACACGGGTGTCGCCGCCTACCAGCTCAACAGCCTATACTGGAATGCTAGCGTGATGATGAGCTACAAAGGGTGGACGCTCGGCTACGACTATGTCCATCCGCAGTGGACGCTGTCGGGGCATACGAAGTCTCTGGGCGAGAACTCCTCCCGTCTGATGCTCCTCTACAAGTATCGTGACTGGAGCTTCTATGCGAGCTGTATCTTCCCCTTTACGCCGCATGGCTCCGAGTATCAGAGCGAGACATTGTCGCCTGTCATACCTAGCACGAGTAGGGTATACATCCTGGACAACCGTAACATGGTAACCGTCGGGGTGGCTTGGCGACTGAACTTCGGCAAGCAGCTCCAGCTCATCGACCGCACGCTCCAAAACAGAGACTCCAACGAGAGTGTTGTCAAGTAACCCGAGGCGCGTATTTTCCACTCCAAAATGCAATTTGGAGTGGAGCTCGCCCTGCTCCGGACGCCCCCTCCTCTCCTAGGAGGGCGGGAGGAGCAGGTAGCGAGCTGCCGAGACGAAAAAAGGGACGATGCGCTCACCGTCCCTTTAAGGTTAATGCAGTATATTTGCTGTGGAAACAAAAACTTAGCTATATACA
>CABQOJ010000014.1 GCA_902465775.1 uncultured Porphyromonas sp.
CACCCCGAGCAGTACAGACGCTACAAGAGTGGCGACCTGCGTCGTGAGTTTGAGGCTTCGCTCGCTAAGGCAAAGGCTGACGCACTAGCTAAGAAGGGCTTCGACGAGAGCGACATCAAGAAGGCGATGCGTGCTGGCACGCAGATGATCCCCGCACCGACGACGGGTACCGTACTCTGGGAGGTCGATCCGACCGAAGGGTCGATGGCTCCAGCCACCGGCACGGAGTATGTCACGGGTCAACCTTTCTGCTACATTGAGACACCATTTGGTCAGATAGAGCGTGTCAATACGAACTTCACGGGCAAGCTCATCGAGGTCTGTGTAGGTCAAGGTCAGACCGTCCGCAAGGGCGACGAGCTAGCCTACATCAAGCCAGCCGAAAAGGAGGAGCACTACCCCGACTATCAGCCCCCGATCAAGCGCATCGAGGAGGAGGCCACGACACGTCAGCGTGAGCGCCGTCCCCTAGGCCGCTAAAGTCTCAGAGCAAGTCTAATATAATATGTCGTCTTGCGGACGCACCACTCCGGTGCCCGCAAGGCGACATATCACGTCTAGCCCGCTGGGACATGTAGCCCTTTGTAGGGACGCACGATCTGTGCGTCCGTCCCCGAACGACGAGACGAGTAACGGCTGTAGGGACGCTCGGTCGAGCGTCCGTTGCGTCAAAGCAAGACGAGTAACCCTTTAGAACGTGTAACCCTTTGTAGTACAGCGAGACGAGTAACGGCTGTAGGGACGCACGGTCGTGCGTCCGTCCCCGTTAAAACCTCGACGCTGTAACCTTTGACACAACGGACGCTCGACCGAGCGTCCCTACAGCCGTTACTCGTCCCGTACGTCCGTTGCGTCAAAGCGTTGAACCACTCAGACACTACAGAAGCAGGCTCCCTGGTGCGTACCAGAGAGCCTGCCTTTGTATTTACCGCCTAGCTCTACCCTGAGAGCTAGTACAGGTTTAGGTTGCTCTAATTAGAAGCGATATCCTAGACC
Organism: uncultured Porphyromonas sp.; assembly: GCA_902465775.1. The sequence goes on from CABQOJ010000014.1 coordinate 997, forward strand.
TACGTAGAAGTTCATGTTGTTGATCTTCACTTCATCAAAAGCCGAGGTGTTGAGTAGACCATACTCGAAGCCTAGGTTAACACCAAACTGACGATACTCAAATCCAGCCTGCATACCGACACCAAGGTCGAAGGGCTTAAGGAGCTTAGGATTTGTCTTGTATGGATTGGTTTCACCCTTATTAGTCGCCTCATCAGACGCCTTGGCAAACTCTCTAGCAGCATCGGCTAGCTTACCTTCGCCAGTTACTGTGGTTTTCTGGGAGACTTTCCCTAGGAACCCGTAAGAGAACCAAGGACCAGCCTGGATAGAGACAGCCATGCTTGGAGCGATAACTGCACGATATCCTACATGTACGGGGATCTCTACGTTGTGAAGCCATGTAGAGGAGACAACCTTCATAGCGTAGTCAGTCGTCTTAGGTAGCTCGACCGTCCCCTTAGCACCACGGCTGAGGAAGTACAGACCTGGATTGATGTAGAAGCCATCTGAGATGCCAAACTCGACACCACCACCAATGCGGTAGCCGATGAGCATATCGCCATCCTTCGATTTGCCATTCGCCTTGCCGGTCACATTTGAAAAGTTAGCGCCAGCCTCCACCTTGATCGTGGGGCGCATTTGAGCTGTTGCGAGCGTAGTAGCTGCGAGCAGCGTGACGAGTGATAGAATTACCTTCTTCATAGTAAATAGGGTTTGTGTGATACAAAAGGGCGACCCGCTCACAAGTTGAGTAGGTCGCCCCATAAGCTTCATTAGAGAAGTCGATTTAGGTCGCTCTAATTAGAAGCGATAGCCTAGACCTACGTAGAAGTTCATGTTGTTGACCTTCACCTTCTCGGCATTAGAGGTGTTGAGTAGACCATACTCGAAGCCTAGGTTGAGGCCGAGCTGACGATACTCAAAGCCAGCCTGCATACCGACACCTAGATCGAAAGGCTTGAGGGAAGCGGGAACAGTTACACCAGCGACCTTAGACTCCTTATATGGGTTGTTGTCATTCTTGTTGAGCTCGTCAACGACCTTCTTTGCAGCATCAGCAGCGAGACCATCTCCAGTTGCCTTGTAAACGTTCTTACCAAGGAAGCCGTAAGAGAACCAAGGACCAGCCTGGATAGAGACAGCCATACCAGGAGCGATAGCTGCGCGGTATCCTACATGTACAGGGATCTCAACGTTGTGGAGCCAAAGAGTAGCATCTACCTTAGCACCCAGCGCCTCTGTAGCTGCACTCTTAGCACCACGGCTGAGGAAGTATACGCCAGGATTGACGTAGAAGCCGTCTGTGATGCCGAACTCGACACCGACACCAGCGCGGTAGCCGATCATCATCTTGCCGTCCTGAGACTGATCTCCGACCTTAGTGGTCTGGTTAGCGAAGTTAGCACCAGCCTCTACCTTGATGGCGGGGCGCATCTGAGCTGTAGCTAGCGTAGTAGCTGCGAGCATCGTAACGATTGCGAGAATTACTTTCTTCATTGTTAGTTGATTGATTATAGGTTAGTTAATTAGTTAAGTTTTTCTCTTTGCGGGACTCCCACGCTTCGCCAAATACGCTTATCTAGCCGTGTGGAAGCGCCTTTCCAATGGCAAATATACAGAAAAACAATTACAACGCAACTCCCTTCAACTTCACAAGCTCACGAATCGCTCGCTATAGGAGCGCACGGGGCGTAAAAGAGTCGACGATCCCGAAAGTTTCGGCGTAAACAGAGAGACGACCACACGGATTGCTCCACGTGGTCGTCAGACGTTGGCGCCTTACTTCGCTATGCTAGGCGAAGCGAGGACGTGTATGCTATAGATTAGGATTGACCGTGTGCCAGTCAGCAACAGCGGGGATGATGCCCATCTGTATGATCTGGTCACGCATAGCCTGTAGGTGCTCGTAGCTCTTGTCGAGAGCTGCCTCTTCGTCAGGCAGCCCCTTAACCTCCTTATAAGCTACGCCGTCACGTGTGATGGTGGTCTCACGAGCCATCATCACATTCTCGTAGCGGCTGTCACGAACGAAGCAACCAGCTGGCCAGCGGAAGGGCTCGCCACCCATAGCCGCGCGTATCATCTCAATGGATACGTAGGCTGGGCTCTGGAAGCTAGAACGACCACGCAGAGCGATGATGTTGGCACCGCCCTTGATGACACGCTGCTGGAGTGCAGCCCAGTCGTCGTGCGTCAGCCGGTCTGTGCCGATGAGGTCTGTGAGCGGGGTGCCGTCGACACGAGCGGTGCTGGCGAAGACAGCCATCTGCTCACCGTGACCTCCATAGGTACGGGTATTGGTTACCTGGCTCTGCTGGAGACCAAAGTGCTTGGCGAGCTCGCTCTGCAGACGTGTGCTATCGAGCGCTGCCAGGGTGGTCACCTGCGAAGGCTTTAGCCCTGAGTGAATGAGCGTGACGAGACCGGTGATGTCAGCGGGGTTGAAGATGATGACCACGTGGTGCACGTCGGGGCAGTACTTCTTGATGTTGCGTCCTAGCTCAGCAGCGATCTCAGAGTTCCCCTTGAGTAGGTCTTCGCGGGTCATGCCCTCCTTGCGAGGCGCACCTCCCGATGAGACGATATACTTAGCCCCTCGGAGAGCCTCAGCGATGTCTGAGGTGAAGGTTAGGTTTAGCCCCTCAAAGCCACAGTGGCGCATCTCCTCCCAGACGCCTTCGAGTCCCTTGGCAAAGGGGTCGTAGAGGCAGATGTTTGGAGTAAGGTGCATCATGGCAGCGGTCTGCGCCATGTTTGATCCGATCATGCCGGCAGCGCCGATGATGACTAGTTTGTCTTGCGTTACAAAGTTCATAGTGTTTATTGAGTCTGTGTTGAAATTGTATGCTTATTGCGTTGCGCCCCTAATAATAAAGAAGAGAGACTGGGAGGACAGCTTTGCGACCCTACAGGTCTGACTGCTCACACCCCCAATCTCTCCACTAAGCTCTCGCTTCTACGGGTTTGCGCTTATCTGCTTACGCCTCGTAGCGACGTGCGATCTCCTTCCAGTCAATGATAGACCATAGGTCCTTGACGTGATCGGCACGACGGTTCTGATAAGTGAGGTAGTAAGCGTGCTCCCATACGTCGAAGCACATCAGCGGCTTGAGGCCCTTGCGTAGAGGGTTGCCAGCGTTAGGCTCCTTCTCGATAGAGAGCTTGCCCTTATCGTCGCTAGCTAGCCAAGCCCAGCCTGAACCAAAGAGTGAAGTGCAGGCATCGTTGAAGGCTGTCTGGAAAGCTTCAAAGCTACCGAAGTCGCGCTTGATAGCTTCAGCGAGCTTGCCTTCGGGGTGCCCACCAGCGTTTGGAGCGAACTGGAGGAAGTACATGTTGTGATTCATCACCTGACCAGCCTGATTGTAGAGCTTGCCTTCAGCCTTGCGAACGATCTCCTCGAGAGAGGCGTCCTTGAGGTCAGAGTCGGGCAGGAGCTTATTGAGCGTGTCAACATAGCCCTTGAGGTGCTTGCCGTGGTGATACTGAATCGTCTCAGCGCTGATTACTGGCTCGAGCGCATCGTTTGCATAGGGAAGCTTTATTAGTTCGTGTGTCATATTGCTTTATCTGTTTACTTTAAGTGTGACATGCGCAACTCTAGGTCTTAGCCTAGACTGCGTCACAAAGGTATACAAAACGAACCACAAAAACAAGTCCCCACAGAACGGAATCAGAGGGCGGCCTCCTTGAGGCGCTCGGTATTCTCAGCAACGATGAGCGCATCAATGATCGGCTGCAGGTCGCCACCGAGGACGCCTGGCAGGTTGTGCACGGTCAGACCGATACGGTGATCGGTGACACGCCCCTGAGGGAAGTTGTAGGTGCGGATCTTTGCCGAGCGGTCGCCCGTCGAGACCATCGTCTTACGACGAGAGGCAATCTCGTCAATATACTTCTGATGCTCCTTGTCGTAGATGAACGTGCGAAGGCGTGAGAGCGCACGCTCCTTGTTCTTCGGCTGGTCGCGCGTCTCGGTACACTCGATCGTTATGTCCTCCACGACACCCGTATTGGGGTTGCGCCACGGATAGTGCAGACGTACGCCCGACTCCACCTTGTTGACGTTCTGACCACCGGCACCACTGGAGCGGAAAGTGTCCCACTTGATCTCTCCCTCGTTGATGTTTACCTCAAACTTGTCCGCCTCAGGCAGTACTGCCACGGTCGCTGCCGAGGTGTGGATACGTCCTTGCGTCTCCGTCTGCGGGACGCGCTGTACACGGTGCACGCCACTCTCATACTTGAGCGTACCGTAGACGCCCGTACCTGTGACATTGAGGACGATCTCTTTGTAACCTCCCGTACCACCCTCAGTGTAGCTACTGACGGTGACGTTCCACCCCTTGGTCTCGCAGTAGCGCGAGTACATACGGAAGAGATCTCCCGCGAAGAGTGCAGCCTCGTCACCTCCCGTCCCAGCGCGTAGCTCTAGGATAGCGTTCTTGTCGTCCTCCGGGTCGTTCGGTAGGAGGAGTAGCTTGATCTCTTCCTCCATCTTAGGGATCTCCTCCTTAGCCTCAGCGAGTAGTTCGCGAGCCATAGCCTTTAGCTCCTCATCGCTGTCGTTGTCCTGGAGGGTGCTCTCGGCCTCCTCCTGCTGGGTCAGGAGTTGCTTGTACTGCCCCCCAGCCTTGAGGATCTCTCCGAGGTGAGTGTACTCCTTGCTCAGGGTGGCAAAGCGCCTGCCGTCGGCAATGACGCTAGGGTCTGTGATCAAAGTCTCTAGCTCCTCGTGGCGCGCCACCAGAGCTTCTATGCGGTTGAGTAAATCGTTCATATAGGTCTGCTAAGTGATGTAAGGGGTGGGTCAAAGGCTATCGCTCTACCGTGCCAAAGGGCGTAACGAGTGTCAGGTGGTTCTGGTCAGCCGACTCGACACGGCCGATGACCTGCGCGTCAATGTTGAAGTGTCGTGCCACGGCGATGGCTTCCTCGGCCTGCTCTGCGGGCAAGTAAGCCTCTAGGCGGTGCCCCATGTTGAAGACTTGGTACAGCTCCGCAGCGTCGGCGCCACTCTCCTCGGCAATCATCTGGAAAAGCGGCGGGATGGGAAGCAGATGGTCCTTGATAATGTGCTTGTTCGTGACGAAGTTCATCACCTTCGTCTGAGCGCCTCCGGTACAGTGGATCAGTCCGTGGATGGCGGGTCGCATCTCTTTGAGCAACTTCGCCACAAGCGGTGCGTAAGTGCGGGTCGGAGAGAGGATCAGTTCGCCGACCGTCAGCCCAGTCCCTGGCACCTCGGCGAGTAGCTCACGGCTCCCGCTGTAGACCAAGTCGTCAGGCACGGCTGGGTCGTAGCTCTCGGGGAACTTCTCGGCCAATGCGTGCGAGAGTATATCGTGTCTTGCGGAAGTTAGTCCGTTGCTCCCCATACCGCCATTGTAACGCGCCTCGTAAGTCGCCTGTCCATAGGAGGCGAAGCCGACGATCACGTCCCCGTCAGCGATATGTGCGTTGTCGATGATGTCGCTCCGACGCATACGGCAGGTCACCGTGCTGTCCACGATGATCGTACGAACCAGGTCGCCCACGTCAGCCGTCTCACCTCCCGTAAGGTAGATCTCTACACCGAGATCGCGCATCTGCGCTAGGATCTCCTCGGTTCCATTGATGACCGCGCCGATCACTTCGCCAGGGATGAGCTGCTTGTTGCGCCCGATGGTTGAGGAGAGGAGCATCCCCGAGGTCGCCCCCACGCAGAGGAGGTCGTCGAGGTTCATCACGATCGCATCCTGCGCAATGCCTCGCCACACGGATAGGTCGCCCGTCTCTCGCCAGTAGATATAGGCTAGCGAAGACTTCGTGCCAGCCCCATCGGCGTGCATGATATTGCAATAGTCAGGATCACCCCCCAGTATGTCAGGTAGGATCTTGCAAAAGGCTTGCGGGTAGAGCCCTTTGTCTATATGGGCAATGGCATTGTGTACATCTTCTTTTGCGGCAGAAACGCCTCGGCGCATGTATCGGTTCATAGAGACCTTAGAAGTTAGAGGTTAGAAATTAGAGATTAGCGAAGTCTGAGCACGTCGCCCTCCTCGGGGGCGTAGTCATAGTCTAGATGGTTCATACGGTATAGTCGATCGAGGCGTATGCCGTAGCGCTGCGAGATATCGTGCATCGACTCGCCCACCTGCACCACATGGTCGGGGTAGTTGGGCGTGGCACGTCTGTTCTTGCGCTCTAGGTAGATCACGTCTCCAGCCTTAATGGGGAAGTCCACCGGCATATCGTTGTAGTCGGCCAAGCGCTTGAGGCTTATGCCCATCTCGCGAGCGATCGACTCGAGCGAGTCCCCTTCGTTCGCCAATATATATAGGAGTCCATAGCTAAAGTATCCCTCGTGCGTCAGCTTCATCTCCGGATCCTTTTCAGAAGGCGTATAGGTCGGTGCGGGACGGCCCGACATCCAGCGTGGGTAGCGCCCTCGATCCAGCTCATATAGCTCGTACTGCTCGATCACCTTGATGAGCATGTTGGCGTAGCCCTTGTTCGTCGCATAGCCACACTGCTGCAGTCCCCTAGCCCACGTTGCATAGTCCGTGATCTGGTAAGTGTATAGCACCTTATAGCGAGGCTGCTTGAGGAAGTTCGAGTGATCCTCGTAGGAGTCACCCGCAGAGCGGTACTTGCGAAAGCACTCCCCCTTGAGATCATCGTCGGCATAGATACGCTGCCCCTGCCAGGCGCGGTGACACTTGATGCCAAAGTGGTTATTGCCATCGCGCGCCAGACGACTAGTGCCAGCGCCCGTCTCGATCAGCCCCTGCGCCATCGTGATGCTCGCAGGGATCTTGTGACGCTTCATCTGGCGAATGCACTCATCGGCATAGGTACGTATATAGGTCTGGTAGTTAGGATTCATCCGTGACTGCCCCCACGCTGTGGCGCAGAGCAAGAGCAGACAAGCTATCGAGAGCAGAGACCGTGACAGATCGGTGAAGAGCTTCATAGGGCTTTAGGCGTTAATCTATTAGGTGTGTAGCTAGGTCTCAAGCACCTCCCCACAGAGTGAGAGGAGCTACCTGAACTACAAAGGTACTAAATAGATCTGTAGTCACTAGCTTCGTCATCGACGCAACGCTTAATCGGCTAGTCGTCACGTATGTAAGAATTTTTGTACCTTTGCGCCATTGTACAGAGTAACTATACATACAGTTTTACCTATTAAATCACCACAACTTACTAAATGAGTAACAATCCAACGGATCGTATCCAGCCACTCGCAGACTTCGACTGGTCTGGCTACGCACAGGACACTGACATCTCTCCAGAGATGCGCAAAGAGCGCGAGGCGATTTATGACAAGACTCTGACGACGATCAAAGAAAACGAGGTCGTCATGGGTAAGGTCATGTCTATCAGCAAGCGCGAGGTACTAGTCAACATCGGCTACAAGAGTGCAGGTATCATATCTGCCAACGAGTTTAACTACAACAAGGACCTCAAGGTCGGAGACGAGGTAGAGGTACTTGTCGAGAGCAAGGAGGATCGTCATGGTCAGCTACAGCTCTCACACCGCAAGGCGCGTGCTGCTCGTGCTTGGGAGAAGATCGCTGCTGCTCAGGAAAACGACGAGGTCATCCTCGGCTACATCAAGAGCCGTGTCAATGGCGGTATGATCGTCGATATCTTCGGCATCGAGGCATTCCTGCCAGGATCACAGATCGACGTACGTCCTATCAAGGACTATGACGCTTTTGTCGATAAGACGATGGAGTTCAAGATCGTCAAGGTCAACCCCGAGTACCGCAACGTAGTCGTATCGCACAAGGTCCTCATCGAGGCAGAGCTCGAGCAGCAAAAGAAGGAGATCATCTCCAAGCTCGAGAAGGGTCAAGTCCTCGAGGGTGTCGTCAAGGGTATCACCTCTTATGGTGCCTTCGTCGACCTCGGTGGCGTAGACGGTCTAATACATATTACCGACCTCTCTTGGGGTCGTATCGGAGATCCCTCCGAGGTGGTCTCTATTGACGAGAAGATCAACGTGGTCATCCTCGACTTTGATGAGGAGAAGACACGTATCGCTCTCGGTCTCAAGCAGCTTATGCCACATCCATGGGATGCCCTCGATCCTAACCTTAAGGAGGGTGACATCATCCATGGCCGTGTCGTTGTCATCACTGACTACGGCGCATTTGTAGAGGTGATCCCAGGTGTCGAGGGACTGATCCACGTCAGCGAGATGTCCTGGACGCAGCACCTACGCAGTGCTCAGGAGTTCCTCACCGTAGGTCAGGAGGTTGACGCTGTCGTCCTCATGCTCGACCGCGAGGATCGCAAGATGAGCCTCGGTCTCAAGCAGCTCAAGCCCGATCCATGGGAGACCATCGAGCAGCGCTTCCCCGTTGGGTCCAACCACGAGGCTCGCGTACGCAACTTCACCAACTACGGTGTCTTCGTTGAGCTAGACGAGGGTATCGACGGTCTGATCCACATCAGCGACCTCTCTTGGACTCGCAAGGTCAAGCACCCCAACGAGTTCGTCAAGGTTGGTCAGATGATCGAGGTACAGGTCCTCGAGATCGACAAGGAGAACCGTCGTCTCAGCCTCGGTCACAAGCAGGTGACTGAGAATCCTTGGGACGAGTTTGCTAAGGAGTTCACCATCGGCTCTATCCACGAGGGTACAGTCGTTCGTATGAATGAGAAGGGTGCCACCATCGCGCTACCTTACGGTGTCGAGGCATTTGCCACACCTAAGCACCTCATCAAGGAGGACGGCACGAGCGTAGCTGTAGACGAGAAGCTTCCCTTCAAGATCCTAGACTTCAACCCCGAGATGCAGCGCATCATCGTCTCTCACAGCCGTATCCACGAGGATGCTGAGCGTGCAGAGCGTCGTCAGGCTGCTAGCGAGGAGCGCAACCAGCAGGTACGCGATGCTGCAGCTGTCGCAGCTACACAGCAGAGCGTAGAGCGTGCTACTCTCGGAGACCTGGACGAGCTAGCAGCTCTCAAGGAGCGTCTAGAGAGCGCTGAGTAACAAATAGTGGAAGTCTCGGAGCGGTGCCCAGCCCCCCCTGAGACTAACCATAGCAAATAGTAAGAGAGGTGACGTCCCATCGGGAGGTCACCTCTCTTTTTGTCATTTATCGCCCTATTGCCGTGCCCATCCGAAAAGCTCCTCACCGAGGAAATCCCCAACAGCTCCGTGGGAAACGAAAATCCTCCACTGAGGGGCAAAATGAAACTTTCGAAGAATCAACTGAAACTTCCGAAGAATGAAATCAAAGTTCGGAAAAGTTTTTTCGTTCCTCGGTGGAGGATTACCGTTTTCCACCGAGGCTTTTCCGATTTCCTCGGGGGAGGAGATTAGAGGTTAGAAGTTAGAGATTAGAGAGCATCGGAGGGATCAGAGGGATCGGAGGTATCGGAGTCTCCTCTAACCTCTAACCTCTAATCTCTAACTTCTAATCTCTAACCGAGGGCATCGATCTGCGCGAGGATCGTCTCGCCGAGGAGCTTCTTACGACGTATGTGGTCGTGTACCTCTACGGTAGTATGAACTACTAGTCCTACCAATAATTGGTTACTAGAAGGCATCTGTCAATAAATAGGACGGGAAGAACTACCCAATGTCGAGGATGAGTGAAAAGTGTGAACTGACGACTTTGTCTTATCATTCTTGAACCAAGAATTTATCGATTATATCCAAGAGGGAGTTTATCAGTAGCTCTCGTCCCTTTTTAGAGTCCCACTCGATACCGCAAAATGTAGATCGGTTGCCCCTCAAAATAAGATAGTACAAGCCTCCAACTAGTACGGCCAATAAGGCTTGAGGATTTACGCCCATATCTAGTCGTATCTTGGATGAGATGGCTGGCATGATCTCCTGCAATGTGTCCTCTCGGCTTCTTGCACTCTTGCGAGTCAACTTGTTGTTATACCTAAGCTCCCAAAGCATGATCTCCTGCATCTCTTTATTGTGATGCAAGGCCGTGACAAGGTTTGTAGCCATCTTATGAAAGTAGTCTCGAACGCTCCCTTCATTCACATCAACACTACCAAGGATTTCGTTGAGAAAGTAGTCAAACTTGCTCGTATACGCCTTTATCAGTCCATCATCATCGGTGAAGCGTCTAGTCAAAACGGCGATGTCGGTTCTGGACTCTTTTGCAACCTGCTTTAAAGACACCGCAGCCACTCCATCTCGTAATACGATATTGGAGACGACCTTAAAGATGTCCTCTTCGATCTCTTTCGCAGCTCTTCGTTTTGCCATATTATTGGAGTCTTAGTTGCAAGAAGGGTGAGAGATTTTTCCCCCACCCTTCCTATTCGTTTCTCGGTTTAGTTGCTAGCTTTACGCTTTAAGGTCTGCTCTATGTTACTGTAGCCATCATGCACCCTTAAGGTGAGAGACTTATTATCCTCAGAAAAGCGGTAGATGAATTCATGGATACTGCTTGACCTTTTAATGCCATCTCCAGGGAAGAGCTTATACAAGATATCCCCTTTCGTGTAGTAGTACTCCGTAAAAGGATCTCTCTTACCATCTCTTACCTGATAAGATTCTCCTTCAGGCGTATACACTACATCATAGATGCCTTCTCCAGTTTCAGAATCCAAGACAGTCCAAGTCCCGAAGAAGCGCGCGTCTCGTTGTCGAGATAGGAACTGCTCCTTTTCAGAATCTGAGGAGTTGCAGGACAGGAAGCCGATCATCGCCAAAGCAATCGCAAGGAGTCTCATTCCTCTCGTGATTTTTAGGTTGTTCTTTGTCATAAAACTTAGCTGGTTAATTGTTGTTATTTGGTGGGGGTGGTGGGAGTAGAAGTACTCCCCGATGCAAAGGTAGCACAATCTCCAAATATAACGACATATTAACGACATAAATTCATAACAAGCTAGAAAGCAACAGCTTGATCAAGCTAAAAACAAAAACAAGCGTCTGCAAAATTCACAACTTAGCTTGGATTCATCCACTGTATATGTAGAAGACACAAATTGAGTAGGTCGGGAAACGAAAGTTTTCTGACCTACTTTCGGTATAACATGCCCGTCATACCAAGCAAGCGACCTCCCCTGTGCGGGAGGTCGGACTGGGAGTGCATCCTTCGTCTAGTCCGACCCACAAGAGGTCGATCTCCCACCACGTCCGCCTATCCATCGGTCGTTCGGGGCTGTGCCCCTCCGACCGACGGCTACGATGCGTCGGACCTCTTGCGAGGTCCTATCCATCAGAGGAGGTAGAGATTAGAGGTTAGGGGACATCGGAGGCATCGGAGCTATCAGAAGGATCGGAGGGGTCTGAGTGATCGAAGGGTGTTGGAGCGAGGGGTGGCGATAGGCGGATGCGGAGCTCTAGCTGGGCGCGGTGATATCTACTTATTCCGTACCTTTGTAGCAAGGTCGTAAATATCGCATGAAACAACTCTCTTTCCCCTCTTACCTTATCAGTCTGCTGCTCTTGGGCTTGCTCTCATTAGCCCCTACGAGCCTGACAGCTCAAGCGCCTTCGTCGTCACGCTCCGCTGCGGGACAGAAGGCTTCGTCGGATGACTTTACCACCACCATGGCGGTGATGGGGAGCGTGCTGAGCAATGTGCGCAACTTCTTCGTCGACACGGTCGATCTGACCACGCTCTACGACGGTGCGCTCACCTATATGCTACAGCAGCTGGACCCCTACACGGTTTACTTCAACGAGGAGGAGACGAAAGCCTTTGAGGAGAGTACGACGGGTCTCTACGGCGGCATCGGGGCGATCCTACGACAGCATCAAGACTCGGTCGTCATCATTGGCTCGCTCATGCAGGGCAAAGCGGCCGACAAGGCGGGGCTACGCCCAGCCGACGTCATCTGGCGGATCAACGGCAAGGACTTTTCTCATACGAAGGTGATCGACGTGCGCAATGAGCTCCGTGGCGAGCCGGGTACGCCTATCACACTGGTGGTGCGCCGTCCGGGCTATGCGCGGGACTCGCTGACGGTGACCTTCAACCGTGAGCGCATCGACCTGAGTCCCGTCTCCTATGCGGAGCTACTGGATGGTCGTGTGGCCTTTATCTCGCTCAATACCTTCTCTACCTCCACCTGCCAAGAGTTTCTCAAGGCTTACGACCGCCTACAGAAGGAGGCTGGGGGCAAGCTGAGTGGGCTGATCCTAGACCTTCGTGACAATGGCGGCGGGCTGATGGAGCAGGCGATACAGCTGGTCAATCTATTTATCCCCAAGGGGCAACCGGTCGTTTCGCTCAAGGGGCGCTACCCGCAGCAGAGCAACAGTTACAAGACGACCAAAGAGCCTCTCGATACGAAGATACCGCTCGTCGTGCTGATCAACGAGGGCTCAGCCTCCGCCTCGGAGATCGTGGCGGGAGCTCTGCAGGACTATGATCGTGCGGTGATCGTGGGGCGCAAGAGCTTTGGCAAGGGACTGGTGCAGGGCACCCTCGAGCTACCCGATGGGGGACTGCTCAAGCTGACTACGGCTCGCTACTACATACCTAGTGGACGCTCAATACAGAAGCTCTCCTACAACCATC
>CABQOJ010000015.1 GCA_902465775.1 uncultured Porphyromonas sp.
CATGCACCACGCATTGAGACGCTTCGCATCGGCAAGGAGTTCATCGGAGCGGTCATTGGCCCGGGCGGCAAGATCATCCAGGGTATCCAGGAGCAGAGCGGTGCTACGGTCAACATCGAAGAGGTGGACAACTACGGTATCGTCGAGATCAGCAGCTCCAACAAGGAGTCTCTTGATGCTGCACTGGCTATGGTACGTGGCATTGTCGCTACCCCAGAGGTGGGCGAGGTGTACAAGGGTACCGTCTCCTCAGTGATGCCGTACGGTTGCTTCGTACAGTTTATGCCAGGCAAGGATGGACTACTCCACATCAGCGAGATAGACTGGAAGCGCTTTGCTACGATTGAGGAGACAGGTCTCAAGGAAGGCGACACGATCGATGTCAAGCTCATCGAGATCGACCCCAAGACGGGCAAGTTTAGCCTATCGCACAAGGCTCTCCTACCTAAGCCCGAGGGCTATGTAGAGCCTGAGCGCCGTCCGCGCCGTGAGCGCCGTGACGATGGCGAGCGCCGTGAGCGCCGTCCCCGTCGTGAGCGTCATGACGACTAGACAATAAAGACTAGAGTCGCGGAGTATCTGTACAAAGCGCTCTAGCAGAACTATAAATAAAAGAGGTCACCAACCGCAAGAACCGTTCGCAACCTTTGCTAGGAGCATGTGATGCGAGGAACTTGTGCTTGGTGACTTCTTTTTTCTATAACTTTGCAGCGGATTAGACAAGTTGGTTCCTATGCCGACCCATTCGATAGCAAATAAGCCGAACTATCTCGGACCCTTTATAACTATGGTGATCATGATGACCGTCATCGGCTTCATCACGAGCATCAATCAGCAATTCCAAGCACCTATACAGAGCGCCTATCTGCACTCGGCAGGAGCCTGGACCAATAGCTTTACGACGCTACTTATCTTCGCCTTCTTCCTCTCGTACCTGGTGCTGGGTCCCGTCTCGGCACGCTTTGTGGAGCGACACGGCTACAAGATGACGATCGTCAGAGGGTTGCTTTTGCTGGCGGGAGGTATACTACTCTTTATCCTATCGGCGCTGCTCTTCATGCACACCTCGCTTTGGCTCACGCTCTCTGAGACGGTGCAGCTGCCGGTGAGCTACTTTATCTTCCTGCTCGGCTCCTTCGTCTGCGGCGCGGGTATCACCTTCATGCAGTCGTCGGTCAATCCCTATCTCATCGCTTGTGCCGTCCCAGGTACCTCTGCTGTGCAGCGGCAAAACATCGGAGGCGTGGGCAACTCGACGATGACTATGCTGGCGCCACTCTTCGTCTCGATGGTTATCTTCGGCGGGGTGGCTGACCTCAAGGACGTACAGATCCAGGAGGTGATCCTGCCGATGACGATCCTGATGGCCGTCGTGCTAGTCCTCTCTTACGTGGTGAGGCGACTCCACGTCCCGCACATCGAGGGGACAACGAGTGGCGAGGATGCCGAGGTGAGCTTCAAGACGGTGTGGCGTATACCACGTGTACGGCTCGGCTGCATAGCACTCTTCAGCTATGTCGGTGTCGAGGTCTGCATCGGTGCCAACATCATCCTATACGGTAAGGACGACCTAGCGCTGAGCTATAAGACCGTCGCCCTCTACGCAACGCTCTACTGGGCCGCTATGCTCTTGGGTCGCTTCGTCGGGAGCTTCTTGAGCAGTGTCTCTGACCGCAAGCTACTATGGACGACGACGCTCCTCTCTGCGATCCTTATCCTGATCGCCGTCGTGACCAATCAGCCTTACTGGCTCATTGCCGTGGGACTTTGCCACTCGGTCATGTGGGGCGCTATCTATTCGCTAGCTCTCAAGGGGCTAGGGAGCCTCGCCACGAGAGCTTCTGGCGTACTCTTGATGGGACTCATCGGTGGGGCACTCTTACCCTTCCTCCAGAGTGTGCTGGCAGACCTCCTCGGAGGCTATCACTACACATGGCTCCTCGTCGTAGGTGGCGAGCTGTACATGCTTTACTACGCTTTGCTGGGCTCTCGCTTTAAGGAGTCGCAGGCGTGATCAATCGAATCTATTCACTTTAATCAATCATATGAACATGAAAAAGTTTATGCTAATCGTAGCTGCTGGTCTAGCACTAGTAGCTTGTAACACGGAAAAGAAGGACGCTACGGCTACTACCGTGGACTCTACGGCTGTTGTCGCAGAGGCTCCTGTTGTCGCTGAGCCCGAAGTCTTCAACTACGCTACCGCTGATGGTAAGCAGCACTTTGAGCTGACCGTCACTGGTGAGAATCGTGAGAATGCTACGCTTAAGGATGTCGAGGGCAACGTCGTCTACGACATGAAGAACGCTGTCAGCGCTGACGGTGTTAAGTGGGAGAGCGAGGATGGTCACTACTTCTGGACGAAGGGTGATAACTTCTACTTCGGCGAGGGTGACAAGCAGCTTTGCGAGGGCGCTCTAGTCGTAGAGGCTCCTGCTGCTGAGGCTCCTGTAGCTGAGTAATCGCAGCTCACAACGAATAGATATGCGAAGGCAAGCTGATGGTCTCATTGGCTCGTCTTCGCATATCTCTATTTAGTCGGGTCGTCATCTACACACTATGCCTACGCTCCTCAGACGCTGGTGGACTTCGCTAGGGCATGGCGTCCACTCGCCGACAGCCTTTCGGCTTATCACGCTAATCTTAGATCAGCGTGGCGTAGCGTACTACCCAGCGCATCGGGCAGCGCTCCACGATCTGGAGCCTATGCTGGATCATCGACAGAAGCAGTTAGCTCTCCAGCTACTTCATCAGTGGCCACTCACACAGCTCGTCACGCAGTACGATGAGGCGCTCGTCTACGACCGTGCCCTGATCCTATGGCAAGACGCGCCGTTAGCAGAGATGCCGTGGGGCACAGGTTCCATCCTTTGGCATGTCGGTCGCAAGGTGCCGATCCCCTTTAGCCAGAGAGAGACGGGCCTGATGGTCGACTATGGCGCTGGACAGCTACTCTTCCTAGACCATAAGTTGCCCTGCCAAAACTTCTGGACACGCATCAGACATTAACCCTATTACCTACTCAAAACAACCATACAACTATGAAGAAAAGCCCCATATATACCCGCCGTGGTGACGATGGTACCACAGGACTCGTCGGCGGTACACGTATCTCCAAGGGACACATCCGTCTTGAGTGCTACGGCACGGTCGATGAGCTCAATAGCCACATCGGCGTCCTCCTCGCTGAGGAGCTGACAGACGATACGCACGACTTCCTCCTCCGCTTGCAGCATATCCTCTTCAACGTGGCTGGCAGTCTAGCCACTCCTCCCGATCAAGAGGAATACCTTGCAGCCATGAAGATAGACCCCACGGACATTGAGAAGCTGGAGCATAAAATCGACGAACTGGACGCTACGCTCCCTCGTCTCAAGGAGTTCGTCCTCCCCTCGGGTGGTCGGACGGCTGCGCTCTGTCATGTCTGCCGTACCGTCTGCCGTCGTGCCGAGCGCAACATCTACCGCCTCCGTGAGGAGAGTCGTGTGGATGATCTGATCGTTCGCTTTGTCAATCGTCTGAGCGATTACTTCTTCGTCCTCGCTCGTACCGAGGCGCTGCGGACCTACGGCTCAGAGGTTACCTGGAACAGAGGTTACAGCACGCTATAAGCGAAGAAAGAGGTTAGAGATTAGAGGTTAGAGATTAGAAACTAGCTAGTGCCCCTAGTGTCACTAGTGCTCCTAGAAACTAACCTCTAATCTCTAACTTCTAATCTCTAATCTCTAACTTCTAATCTCAAATCCCCTTCGCCTCTTCCATTGAGATGAGGTTGTTCATCAGGGCGTAGATCGTCAGGCCGCTAGGCGAGTGGATGTCTAGCTTGGCTGCGATGTTGCGTCGGTGCGTCACCACTGTGTGCGGGGAGAGGTGGAGCACATCTGCGATCTCCTTATTGGTTAGTCCACGAGCCACCCATGTGACCACCTCGCACTCTCGCTGTGAGAGCGGAGTCTGCTTAGACTCGTCGCTCTCCACTGACTCTAGATCAGGTTGCTCAGACTCCTGGATCTGCTGTATTAGGCTCTGCGGGTCAACTGTCGGTAGGCAGACGAAGCTGTAGCCTTTGTACATGTCCTCTGGGAGGAGATTGTGGTTGATCGCCACGATGGTTGCTTCCTTACCTGCGGGGATCAGGTCTGGATTGTACTGTACGCCCGTCAGGAGCGGGTTGGCAATGATGATGTCAGGTGCGATAAATGTGATATGCTGTCGCAAAGCATCCGGATCGAGTAGGTCCACGCATATCTGTACGGAAGAGTCGGGGAAGCCTCTCCGTAGCGCTAGTTGCAAGCCATAAGCGAGGAGCTTGTGAGGCTCGATGATAAGTATCGTGTTTTGCATCCGTTGGGTCGTTTATGCGTGTCTATTACTAGCTTGTAGCGTCTCCTCTATCTGCTTGATGAGCGGTACGAAGAGACAGTCCTCGATATGGTTGTGCCACATCAGGTCACTCTCGGTGTTAAAAAGCTCGTGCAGCACATTCGTCAGCGCATAGTCTCCCATCGACTGATAGTACTTGATGAGGATGTTCTTAAGATCCGTGATCTTCATCTCTATGTGGTCGTGCCTACTCTCGAACTCGTCGATCGAGTAGCCCTTGTCGCGCTCACCCTTGAGCAGGCGATGCACGTAGGGAAAGAGCACCTGGTCCTCGTATCCCATGTGCTTGTGCACCTCCTCGACATAAGCATCGTAAAAGCGGTGGATCAAGGCAGCTACCTCTGGCGAACCCTCCTCCACAGCGGTGAAAAGATCTCCTCGCAGATCGGGTAGCTTGTAGTCTAGGAAGTAGTGGTGCGACCGCTGCAGGTAAGCTATGAGGGACTCTGCCGAGATCTCTTGTAGTAGTTCCTTGGGGAATGTGTCGGACTGCGTCGTCAGCATATTGACGACAGCTAGGAGCGTATTCGTGTCCACACCATTGGCTTGACACACCTCATCCACGCTCTTGTCGCCGAAGCCTAGGGGGATGCCAAAGCGGGTGATCACCATGAGCAGGTCGTAGTGCGTCAGGATCAACTTGCTCAGAGAGGTCTGAGCGTTGAAGGGATGGTTTAGAAGGGTAGGAGGATTCATGGGCAGAATAGTTTTAAGAATAAAAGCATCGCTATTACTAGCTAGATACTACAAGCAAAGATACAAATGATTTGCCGACCGCTCAATACCTACCAATAGGTAGACGCACAAATCTACATCATCGTCACCCGTCCGTGCGTCTCTACCAAGGCTATACGTGACAGTCTTACTGCAAAAAGCAAGCTCCCCCCACCACAGTTCATCGACTGCGATGGGGGGAGTCCCTATTTATTAGTAGGCTATCGGATTTGTTGCGATAGCCTTTTGGCAGTACCTACTATATATTATAGGAGTGCGTCTAGACCAGCCTTCAGGTCTGCGATGATGTCCTCGACATTCTCCAGACCGATCGAGAGGCGTACCATACCCTCGCCAATGTCAGAAGCAGCGCGCTCCTCAGGCGTATAGGGCGAGTGCGTCATACTAGCTGGGTGCTCGATAAGCGTCTCGGCATCACCGAGGCTCACGCAGAGCGTAGCTAGGTGCAGACTGTTCATCAGCTTGCGACCAGCCTCTAGACCACCCTTGAGCTCGAAAGCAATCATAGCGCCTGGCAGGCGCATCTGCTTCTTAGCCAACTCATACTGTGGGAAGCTCTTGAGACCTGGGTATGCGATCGATGCAACAGCGGAGTGCTTCTCTAGGAACTCTGCCACACGCTGTGCATTGGCGCAGTGACGCTCCATACGTATCTCCAGAGTCTTGATACCACGAGCAATCAGGTAAGCCTCAAACGGGCCAAGCACTGAACCGGTCATATCCTTGACAGCGAAGAGACGCACCTGGTCAATGTACTCCTTGCGACCGATGACGAATCCCGCGATCACATCACCGTGACCATTCAGATACTTCGTAGCCGAGTGTACGACCACGTCAGCACCGAGGTCTAGAGGACGCGTGATGAAGGGCGTGCAGTAAGTATTGTCCACCATCAGAACGGTCCCCTCCTGGCTGTGAGCTATCTTGGCAGCGCCTTCGATATCCGTCAGGTACATGTTAGGATTAGCCGGCGTCTCGATGTAGACCAGCTTCGTATTGGGACGCATAGCAGCCTTGATCTCATCCAGATTGCGCGCATCGACGAAGGTTACCTCCACGCCAAAGCGTGAGAGCCCGTGCTCGAGGAATGAGTAAGTGCAGCCGTAGAGCGTCTTGCCAGCCACGATGTGGTCACCAGCCTGTACTAGGGGGTAGATAGCAGAAGTAATCGCACCGATACCTGAAGAGGCGCTGACACAAGCCTCGCCGCCCTCTAGAGAGGCGACCTTCTGCTCGGCAGCCGTGCAGGTCGGGTTTCCTAGGCGGGTGTAGATGTACCCCTCCTCCTCAAGGGCAAAGCGTCTGCCGCCCTGCTCTGCAGAGTCAAAGACGAAGGTAGAGGTCTGGTAAATAGGAGTAGCCAGCGTACCGTGCTGATTGTGCTCGCTACCCGCATGGATGGCACGCGTAGCGAAGCCCATCTTCTGTAGTTCTTTTGGATCTATCATAAAGCTTTATCTAAAGGATTGATTATTCGGTACGAAGGTACGAAAAATCGCGCTCACAGCTATAGATTAGAGGTTAGATATTAGAAGTTAGAGGTTAGACTTTAGAGATTAGAGGCTAGGACTAGCACCTAGAGTCACTAGTATCACTAGGGGCACTAGCATTTCTCGCCAATAGCTCCGTGGAAAATGAAAATTCTCCACCGAGGCGCGGAGTGAGACTTCGGAAGAATCAAATGAAACTTCGGAAGAATCAAAGCATAAGTCCGAGATATTTTTTCGTTCCTCACTGGACGATGTAAGATTCTCACCGAGCTATTTGAGCATTCCTCCATGGAGAGCCGAGAGGAGTCCTCATTTATGGAGCGCTTACAGGTGTCACCTCTACTGTTTGAGCCATCTATACGACTTCTGAAGTCGTGTGATCGCTACGCTCTCTACAAGAGATAAAGCACCCCTGCGAGGGTTGATCAGACTTTTTTTGTGGTAATAGTTGCCCTATTCGGGCTATTCATCTATTTGTTGGATTAGAGTAGACCTAGAGCGCTCTAGATGCGGAAAGCTTGAGAAGTATGAACAAAACCGTCCGAATAGAATTATTATACACCAAACTATTACTGTTGCGTACCAAATAAATAATTACTACCTTTGCCAGCAAAGGTGCAGTTTCGTATTGTATCAATACTATTCTGTGTCAACTAATAGATATTCCTAACCAACAAACATTCAAAACAATGAATCACCGATTACTTATTGCCACGCTGCTAGCCCTCCTCGGGATGGCTATTTACGCGCCACTACCAGCTCAGCAGGCTGGTGAGAGCAATGTCATTGCGATTAAGCTCTCCGAGATGCCTACCAACGATGACGATGAGGCTATACCTCTCAAACTAACCGTACAGGGTGAGGGCGAGATAACTTTCGAAGGGCTTAAAGAGGCTTACGCATCCGACCGCACCTCCTACACGCCCACAGCGCTAGAGATTAAGATCCGCGGTGCGGTCAAGTCAATCAGCTGCGAGTATGTCAACGTACTCTCTGCCATGGACATTACTAGCTCCAAGACGATCGAGCAGCTCAGTCTCAAAAACAGCTCCATCACCAGTCTACAAGCAAAAAACGTCACATCGCTCCAGAAGCTGAACTGTGCCTACAGCTCTCTCCCCACACTTGATCTGACGGGCTGTACAGCGCTCAAGACACTCACGGGCAATGCTAATATGAAACTCACGAGCGTCACCCTCACAGGCTGTACAGCTCTGGAGGAGGTAGAGCTACAAAACAGCAACATCACCGATTTAGCCATCGCAGGCCTAGTCAATCTGAACAGCCTCAACGTAGCTCGCAACCCTATCAAAGAGCTTAACCTAAAGGGAATGAACAAGCTCACTACGATAGACTGCCAGCAGAGCGAAGTCACCACGCTAGACTTCTCAGACTGTGTTGCTCTAGAGGACCTCACGGCCAACTCTTGCAAAAAACTTGCTACGATAAAGCTTCCTAGCTCTGACAAGCTCAAGTACATTTACCTACAGGAGGCTCAGATTAAGGAGATAGACCTATCTAATCACGCTGCACTAACTCAAGTATACTTAGAGCGCTGTGATAAACTAGCTAAGGTGACGGCAAACAATTGTCCCAAGCTTAATCTAGTCAGCGTACACCTCTGCGCTTTGCCTGCAGAGGCTACACTCGCTCTCGTAAAGAGCTTAGCCGATCATGGTGCCGACTACAACGCAGCAAAGCCTGCTCACAAGATCTTTGGCGCAGGCATGAAAGTAACGTATGAAGAGAAAAATGTTTGGACTCCTAAGTCAGCAAGTGTAGCCAGACGCAAGGGTTGGGCTATCTATGAGAAAAATGAGGACACAGGAGATGAGCCTACAACCATCTTTGACTATGCGAAGGTCTCCATCGAAGAGGCACAGCACGGGACGATAGCTCTAGAAGGCTTTGACAAGGAGGATCTGCCCTTTATGCCACAAGGTGAGACCTACAAGGTGGTCGCTACACCTGAGACTGGATATGAGCTACAGGAGCTCATGCTCAACGATGATGACATCCTAGAGGCTCGACAGTTTGACCTGATGGGTGATAGCAAGCTCACGGCCACTTTTGCAAAGGCTGGCTCAGTAACCTACGACTACTACCTAACGAAGGTTGATGCTTCAAAGCCTGGTCCCATAACCTATACCTATGGATACAACGAGAACAAGCAGTGGATCTCTCGCACTGCGAAGGATGAAGATGGCAACGTCTCATCTCATCATGACATACGATACGATGAGCAGGGGCGTATATCTGACATTGACATCATGCTATCCTATGACAAGAACGACAAGCCTAGTCAGTTTGCCCACTATACATACGATGAGCAGGGGCGTATAGTAAGACGTCTGATGAAGCTCTTTACAACCGATATGGCTGACATCAAGATCGCCTATCGTCCCGATGGTCAGATAGACTACTGGGTCGAGAGTCTAAAGGCTAAAGTCATGAATAACTATATCTACAACGACAAGGGGCAACTCATCGAGGAACAATTCGGTGAGGCTACGGGAGTAGACCCCGATCATCCGACCATTTCAATGGCCTCTGGTAAGATCTTCTACAGCTACAACGACAAGGGTCAGAAGGCTACCGCTAAGTATTCTAGCATTCAGGCCAACTGGCTCTACATGAAGGGCGAGCTCTACTCATGGAATGAGCAGGGACTGCTTTCAAGCGTCCAGGCAGTGAACTATAAGTACGACAAGGATGAAAAAGATCCTGAGAAGGGTAAGCCTACCGCAGTCTTCGAGCTACGCTATCAGTATGACGACAAGGCAGACACCAAGGTCTTCTGGCCTATGCTCCCGCTGACAGAGGAAAATGGTGGGTTCGGCGAGTTTAGCTACGACCTCAAGGGTTACTGCACCAAGGCTGAGTACTGGCAATATGGCTATGGTAAGCCCAGACACACCCTAGACTTTATCTATGTCTTTGAGGCTTCACCAGTACACCTCCAGGAGCTAGTCGACAGAGGCGCCACAACCGTACAATATGCCTACGGCACGATCACCGCTGAGGGTGCATCCCTAGAGGGCCTTCAGGTATACGACACCACAGGTCAGCTACTCCGTGACTACCGCACGTCACCATGCCAGCGCATAGACATGGGCGTCAGCGAGCTACCCGACGGACTATACATCGTTCGCACGATCTCCTCTGACAGCACACAGACTGACAAGGTGGTTATAGCACAATAAGCAGACAAAACCTATGCTTCACTCTATCATAAGGCGAGGACTCATGACTATGCTCATGGGCCTCGCCCTATGCTCTCTTCAGAGCTACGCAGCTTCTCGTATCCTATTCACCACGGCTCTGCCAGTAGGATCGACGATCACACTCACCATCTCTGCAGATGGCGCAGTAACGGCTCAAGGGCTAGCAGGATCCATCCTCACCGATGGCAAGGCGCACGCCTACACCATCGAGAGTGCCGATGTGAAGCTCTCAGGAGCCATCACGGCTATCACGCTTTCACGCCAAAAGCTCTCTGCTCTTGACATACGCCAGGCAAAAGAGCTCACGGAGCTACGTTGTGTGGACAACAACCTTACGGAGCTAAACCTTTCCTTTGCCAAAGGACTCCAGCGTCTAGACTGCACTTTCAATCAGCTAGAGCAACTCAACATACCCAAAGCTTCTGCCCTCAAGGAGCTACGCCTCAAGGGTAACTACGTCAAGAGCCTTGCCCTTGACCAATGCCCTGACCTAGAGATCCTCGACTACGCAGACAACTACTACCCCGCCTTTATAGACCTAAGTAAGTGTCCTAAGCTACAACAGCTAGATCTCGCAAAGAATCAGTTTCGCTCTCTAGATTTATCCCACAATGGAGACCTTCGCGCACTCTCTTGTGGAGACAACGAGATCTCCTCTCTAGACTTAGCGCACCTCTCCTCACTGGAGCGCCTTTCCGTCGCCAATTGCTCTAACCTAAGCAAGCTAACCCTCGGAGAGCATCCCAAGCTACGCTACTTAGACCTCTACGGCACAGGCGTAAGGAGCTTAGACTTCTCTAAGTTTCCACTTCTTGAGGAGCTCTCCTGCGCTTATGGACAGCTCACCTCGCTAGACCTCTCACACAATCAGAACCTCCGCATCCTCAGCTGTGCCAAGAACCCCTTCGCTGGACTAGACGTATCGCACTGCCCACTCCTTGAGGAGCTCAGCTGTGGCGACTTGCAGATCAAGTCTATCGACCTAAGTCACAATCCCAAGCTCGTATCACTACGAATAGGGCACAACAACCTCTCGCAGATAGACCTCTCTGCTCAGAAGGAGCTCAAGGCGCTACACCTCTTCTATAACAACATTAGCACCCTCGATCTCTCTGCGCAGACGCATCTAGAGGAGCTACTTTGCAACAACAACCAGCTCTCCTCCATAACCCTTCCAGCTAGCGCTCCGCTTCGCCAACTGGACATCTACGACAATCAGATCAAGGAGTCACAGATGGCGCAGATCATTGCCCAGCTTCCCAATCGCACGGGGCAGACGAGAGGACTCTTTAAGGTTGTGAACTCGCCCAGCACCCTTGAGGGCAACGTCTGCACCAAGGCTCTGGTCGAGCAAGCTCTCGGTAAGTATTGGCGCGTCGTCGACTATGCGGACTTTGCCGACAGTGGCAATGGACTAGACTACAGAGGATCCGATGCTCCCGATATGGGCGAGGGGGTGATCAAGCTCACCTTTGACAAGGCAAGTAGCACCGTACAGCTCACCGTTGGCGGACTAGGTCTGCTTGAGTCTACAGGTACGACCAAGCCTATTAGCAACTCGAAGGATCCCATCTCCTATACCCTCGAAGGCAATGAGCTAACCATCCGTGGGGATGTCTACAAGCTGATCGTTAGCGGAGGCACTATCAAGGCCGTAGAGCTGACCAAGGCAAGCTATCTGCGCGAGCTCGAGCTACACGACTACCAGCCTGCGACCATTCAGCTGGCTGATCTACCCAACCTCGTGACGCTCCGACTGCACGACAATCAGCTCACCTCAATCCAGCTCAGTGGTACGCCACTGCTAAACTTCCTCTCCTGCTACGGCAACAAGCTAACCGTCGAGGCGGGGAAGAAGATCATCGCAAGCCTGCCCAAGCGTCTTGAAGAGGAGAAAGCAACGATCCTCTGGCTCAATAGCAAGGGAGCGGGTACTGACAACGTTTTTGCCAAGGAGCTACAACTCCTAGCACAGGCTAAGGGCTGGACGATGAGTGATTATCTAGACGGGAGCAAGGGAGACACTGGAGCTCCCATTGAGATCCCCACATTCATTCATCCCATCGTGCCAGTGGCTACACACGCTATGCAGGTCCGTCTCACAGCGGATGCGTTGCAGATTAGCGCAGCGCCTCACATCTCTATTGCACTGTACGATCTATCGGGACAGCTACAGATCCAGACGGTGACCGATGCCGAGGGACTACGTGAGCTCCCACTCACCGCTTGTCCTGCAGGGCTATATATCCTAGCCACTCCCTCAGAGGCGGTCAAGGTGCTCATACCATAGTAAACATGGACATTGAGGATATGGTGCAAGCCATAGCCTTAGTTTAGGGGAACGAAGACTGCTCGCCGCAGTCTCCAACAAGTAGAGGCTCCTCCTTGGTGGAAGAGCCTCTACGCTGTTCTATGCTAAGAGCCTTTTACTTGTTAAAGAAGGGCTCGAGGATGATCATCAGGTTTTGCATGAAGAATCTCACCGAGATGGCTAGCAGGATCACTCCGAAGAACTTACGCAGGATGTAGATACCTCCTTTGCCCAGCCAGCGCTCTAGGAGTGACACGGTGCGGAGCATCAGGTAGATGCAGACCACGTTCAGCATGATAGCGAGAAAGAGGGTCGAGATAGCTGTACCCGAGGAGCGCATCGTCAGGATCGCCGTAAAGGAGGCTGCACCCGCAAAGAGCGGGAAGACGAGCGGTACGATGTCGGCATTGCCCGAGGGGTCGTCATCCTGAAAGACCTGTATACCGAAGATCATCTCGACGGCTAGGACGAAGAGGACGATCGAACCCGCTACAGCAAAGGAGGAGACGTCCACTCCGAAGAAGCCGAGCAGGGGCTCCCCGATGAAGAGGAAGGCGATGAACATGAGGGCTGAGATGATGGCCACCTTGCTGGGGTGAAAGACTTTCCCCGACTCCTTGAGGCTCAGCGCGATCGGGATCGCTCCGATGATGTCGATAGAGACAAAGAGGATCATAAAGGTCGCAAAGAAGCTCGGCAGTGTGAAGTGCTCGAAGTCAGCTAGAATAGTGTTCCAAAGATTTTCCATATTCTGTGTTGGTTAAAGCGGTGTATAAGGGAACGCTTTCATCTGCAAAGGTAATAAATGCGCTACAACCATCAGGCAGGGGCCCCCGTACCTCAGGGTTGAGGCTTCGGACAGGGTGAGTCTATCTACCCCTCTGTCAAGGGAATCGAACAATTCCTTGGTGGAGATCATGGAATATCCAGCGAGGAACGGAAAAATTCTTCCGAACTTCGGTTTCTTTCTTCCGAAGTTTCATTTCATTCTTCCGAACTTTTATTTGGGGCCTCCGTGGAGAATTTTCGTTTGCTTGTGAGCTATTGGGACGTTCCTCGGGAGAGATTGGGATCAGCGACGCTATAGCAGTCGCTATAAAGTGAGGCTAAAGTGCTATTCAAGCCATCTATCCCCAGCTTTTTGCCAGGAGTGGCTCCTAGTGTATAGGGGCACGCGGGGTCTATCCCTAGAGGTTTCTACCCAAAATGCGGTAGTCCCAAATAAAATGAGTACTTTTGCACCAATTGTTGGATTCTAAAGAGAGAT
>CABQOJ010000016.1 GCA_902465775.1 uncultured Porphyromonas sp.
AAGTGCGTTTGAATTGTTGCGTACTCATAAAGTTCTTATGATGATTAACGGCTTACTGCCGATGTCTACCGCAAAGGTAGCAAAAATGAGACTGTTACGAAGCTTTCCTCGGGTGGAAATGTTTCTTTCCAACGTTGGAAAAACAAATTTCCTAGGGAGGAAACGAAAAGCGCCCACGGAGGTATGAAATGATTCTTCGGACTTATGAGTTGGTTCTTCCGAAGTTTCATTTCATTCTTCCGAGGAAATGACTCTCGCCTCGGTGGGGAACTTTCGTTTTCCACCGAGCTATTGGGAGATCCCTCCGTGGAGGTTTAGATGAGTAGTCTGGGAGGAGCCCCCGAAGTGCTAAGGTTTAGAGGCGCTTTGCGCTGGGAGAGGGGGAAAGAGCGTCTCTAGCACTCGCCTCATGGTGCTGCGGGTTGTGGCGCGATTACGCATATTGTTGGCGAGGAGGGAGACGCAGTAGGTGTGGCCGTTGTAACTGACGTAGCCAGCAAAGTTTTGCACGCCTCGTATGGAGCCACTCTTGAAGTAGGCGGTGATCCTCGACGCTGGCATTAGGCTACGCACCGTACCTTGGCGTCCAACTTGTGGTAAGGAGAGGATGAAGGGATCGGAGGTGGGCAGTGGTAGCTGGTAGACCTGTCTCAGAGCGACTGTCAGGGCATAGGGCGATAGCTTGCTACGGGGCGATAGTCCAGAGCCGTCGTAGAGTTCCAGCTGATCGGCGGGGAGGGCGCAGGTCTCTCGCCAGTAGTTCATCTCCTGCCTTAGCGCTTGGCTCGTTGAGGTGCACTCGCCCTGCTGCACCGTGCCAAAGTGGTTGCCGATGCTGCGGAGGAGAGCCTCTGCGTAGAGATTGACGCTGTGAAAGTTGCAGGTGCGTATCAGCTCACCGAGATGAGGACTCAGGTAGATGTCGAGTAGGGTGGTGAGTACTGGAGCGGACCGATCGTAGTAAGCGACGCTCTGGCACTCGGAGAGCTCTACGCCCCGCTTCTTGAGGTGTTCAGATAGTTGCAGAGCAAGCGCCATGGCGGGGTTGCTCAGATCGCAGGCGATGACCTGACGCTTAGAACTACCTCGAGCTAAGCGCCCCGAGAAGCGACGGGTGGTGCGGGACTCTCTATCTGCAGATATGGCGAGCTGATTGCCACGCTTGACCAGCTGGATGTCCATCTGCCACGCATGACCTGGAGTGGAGGGGTAGAGGACGGTGGGTGCGGTAGCTCCTTTTGCCACATCCTGTGCGGAGATGCCTACCTGCATGATGTTGTCGCAGAGGTTGACCCCATAGAGCGCTGGCGCATAGCGTCGGCCCCAGTCCTCACGAGGCCACGCCTCTAGATAGCCCTCGTCGCAGTAGGCCGAGGCGTCGACGACGATGCGACCACGTATCCGACGGATGCCCGCCTTTTGCAGTGCTAGGTAGACTTGATCGTAAAAGATCCCCTTGCGACGTGGGTAATGCTTTGACTCAAGCGAAGGGTCGCCATGCCCTACGATGATGAGGTCGCCATCTAGCACGCCATCGCTTGTGATGGAGCCTCCGTAGCCGATCTCAGTGGGAAACTGATAGTCGGCTCCTAGCGCTATGAGCGCTGTGGCGGAGGAGAATATCTTGGTCACCGAGGCTGGTGTAAAGCGCTCCGTGGCACGGAAGCTCAGGAGTGGCTCCGCTTGATCAATGCGCCATACGGAGACCCCGTAGCGAGCCTCTCCTCGCTGCTCCGCCTGCTGGAGTAGCTCTAGAGTCTGGGAGACATTGAGTGTGTCCTCTTGTGCCGGTCCCTGCAGGGGGAGTAGCAGTAAGAGTATAGCGTATAGCGTAGTGGATCGTAGTTTCATCACTGTGGGTCAAACGAAACGAGAGCAAAGTGTACCCGAAGACTCACCTTGCTCTCTTTTTGAGTTATCTATCTTTCGCTCAAAGGGGATTGGAGCTCCCGCTTTGAGGCAGTCGTGTGCGTGCTAGTACTTTAGCGCCTGTCCTGGACGTAGTACGGCGCGTGAGGACATATTGTTTGCCTTGCAGAGTCGGCTTACGGAGATTCCTGTCTTCTTGGCAATGCTTGAGAGGGTGTCACCCTTCTTGACTCGATATATCTGTGGGGCACGCGAGGCTGAGGCGCGGTTCTTCTTCGCTTTTGTCTTGTACTTAGCGTCTGATGACGTCTTGCTCTGAGCGTTGCTATCATCGTAGGCATAGGTCTTGTAGCCCCTAGGAGCAACGAAGGTGTAGTAGTCACGCTGGGGAGCGCCTACGCCGAAGTCTATGATGAGTGCGGGATTGATGTCGATGCCTAGGAAGCGGGTCTCGAAGTGTAGGTGTGGACCTGTACTACGACCCGTGCTACCGCCCTTGCCGATGACCTCACCAGCCTTGACGATCTGCCCCTCCTGCGCGATGCAACGACTCATATGTCCGTAGACAGTCTCGAGGCCGTTGGGGTGACGTATGACGATGTAGTTGCCGTAGCCACCACGCTCGAAGCCACGGATGCGTACCTTGCCGTCGAAGGCGGCTCGTACGTTATCGCCTGTGCGGAGTGCTATGTCGATGCCCTTGTGCTCGCGACGATAGCGTGCACGGTAGCCATAGTTGGATGTGACACGGATAGTACCCTCTAGAGGCATAACGAATCCCGAGCAGTCAATATCATATGTAGCGGGGACACGTGGGCTACTTTTACCCGCAAAGGGGTTTACCCAGTCAGTCCACGAGTCTTCGCCATATAGATCTATTGCAGGGTATTCGAGAGCCTCTCTCTCGAGTGCGCGCTCCATCTCAGCGTCGGATATACGCGTCTCGGCATCTCTTGCCGTCATAATGCCATAGCCATCGGCTAGCAGATTTCTACCACTGAGGGAGTCGCGTGCGGTTACAACCCTCGTCGGGGATACCCTCCTAAGTGGAGGAGATGAAGTCTTGTGGGGTGTCTGGGCTGCTAGCTGAGTGCAAGCTACCAGGATAAGTCCCACGAAGGCGACAAAGCTCTTACTTTTACTTGTCATAAAGTCTAGATTGATAAATGATGTGCGTCTGTCGATATTCTGTGGATTAAAAGGAACTGATACACAGTAGATAGCTTCTCTCGTACCTGTCACTTACGGTGGAAAACAATACCTACTTTCTCGCCAAAGGTCGGAATAAATTTCGAAACAGCCAAATTTCGGCTCGACGAATTTATGCCGTTTGCCCCCTAAGGCTGGCTATAATACAACGATTGCAAGGGAAGATTATTGTTGCGACAAGAGCCTTGTCGCGTAAGTCTATATTAAAAAAAGAGCCCCCACGTCAGTCTTGCGACTGGTGTGGGGACTCTCTAGTTGTCTAGCGGGGAGTGATTACTTCAGACCGAGCTTCTTAGCAATAGCTGCGGGGATAGCATCACGGTGTACGACGATATTCATCGTGCGACCAGCTACGTAGTTCTTAGATACGTACCAGATGCCATTGTACTTACCAGTCTCACCCCAAGAGTTCTTGATCATATAGAAGATACGACCGTTTTGGTTCTTAGCCTTGCCGATCATAACCATACCGTGGTCGTCGGTGAGGGTATAGTTGTCAAAGCCCTCCTGGCGGAACTCCTGTGTCGGATTGATCTCGGGGCAGTCAGCGCGATTGATCATACGACGGATCTCGGCAGCCTTGTCGCTGTAGCTGAGGCCTACCCAGCGTGCCTGGTCAGAGCCCTTCGTCTCGATAGCCTCTACGTCAGCCAGTACGCCGATACCGTCACGGGTGAAGCCTACCTCGCTGACGTCAGCGCCCCAAGCGATGGGGTAACCCTTTTCAATTGCATTGTCAATGACCTGCATGAGTTCATCGATGGGCAGATTCCACGAGCTAGACCAGCGCCAGTTGTCCTCGATCTCGATCGGGAAGGCGGTGTAGAAGGGGTGGTGTGTGTAGCTCGTCAGTGAGACATAGTCGCTAGCCTTGATGCCGAGGCTCTCAGCAAAGCTCTTCGGCGTGTAGCGCTTGCCCTTGTAGGTAAACTCCTTAGGTAGCTCGCCTAGATAGGTGTCTACGACTTTGTTGAAAGCGCCCTTCCATGCGGTGGAGAGACGACCGTTGTGGTTCTCTACGACAGCGTCGAGCATTCCCTTGAGGACAGCCTCTAGCTCGCTGTGTGCGTTCTTTTTTGTGCCGTAGTTAAGACCAGTCATAAGCTCCTCGGGTACGGCTCCGTAGTTGTCGAAGACATAGAGTACATCGTAGAAAGATCCACCCTGAGCGAGGTTGCCCTTGCCATGTAGACGGACGTACTTCTCAGCCTTGTCACGGTAAGTGTGGTTGACGACAAACATATCGGAGAGGTCTACCTCGGGGCCACCCTTACGGAGTATCTCAGATTCAAGGAAGCCAGTCGTAGAGTAAGACCAGCAGGTACCACTGTTTGCCTGATCCTTGATAGAGGTGATGGGTAGCTGCTTGATAATGGTAAACTCGTTGCTCTCGCCTTCAGTCTGGGGCGTCTGTGCCACCATAACGAGACCAGAGAGGAGTGTGAGGAGGAGTAGAGAGAGTTTTCTCATAGCTTATTCCTGTTTTATAGTTAGAAAATGAATTGTCAGTGAAGCGGTCGTCAAGACCGTCACAAAGATACAAATAAAAAACTGGAGACAAAAGGATCCTCCGCCGTAATAGCCCAAGTTTTACGGAGGTGTCGTGTAATGGACGTTAGACGCGGGCTGTAATACTTAGGCTATGGGCGTTGCGACCACAGGTCTAGCCCCTTTGATGTGCCACGCCTCCAGATAAATTGATGAGACTCATGCAAGCGGTAGACTGACGGTGCGTGCACCGGAGTGTCCCCCTCGCTGCGCGCTACATTACCTTTGCACTGTCGATCAACGTAACATCAGAGGTCGAGGTAGATGTCTCTTAATCATGCCTCGGATACATTTGAGAGCAATGAAAAAAGCATCCCCGAGGGACTGAGTTTCCCTCGGAGATGCTTAGGATCAGTCTGACGGTCATGCTGTGTCAGACTATAATTGGAGAGCTAACGGTTGAGAACGATCACCTTTGATCCATTGACGATGTAGATGCCATCGGGTAGATCCTGCAAATCGTCTGAGAGGCGTATGCCCTGGAGGTTATAAACACCAGAACTCTCTGCGGACTGAGTAGGCGTAATAGGCTCAATGGCATTGTCCTTGTCTCGCGTGATGGTAACTAGGTCGGTGACTGCCTTGCCCTCTGCGTCACAGAGGTTGTAGAGGTCGCTCTTGTTTTTGACCCACTTGGTGTTGCTGGGGGCTGTGATAGAGCATTTGGTGAAGGTGGGCTCTGCGTCTAATGATCCAAAGCTACCCCCATCGACTCCTCCCTGGGTGCGTACGCTACAGTTCTCAAAGGCCCACTTGCCACTCTTGATCCCGTACAGGGCGCCCTTAACCTCGAGGGAGCAGTCGCGTACGGTTATCTTACCCATGTTTAGGATCCCGTAGCGATAGGACTCCTTGCCTGTAGAGGTGCCAGTAACCTTGAGGCTGCCCTCGCCTGTAATGGTGATGCTCTCTCCATTGGCTATGCCACCGCTCTGCTGGGAGGTTATACTGTTCTCTCCGATGAGGTTGATGGTCAGCCCTTTGGTCATGTTGTAGAGTCCACGGGCGCTACCCCAGCCGTTCTCAGCCTTTGCGTTGAGGATGGTTGCTCCATCGAGTGTTAGGGTGTTGCTCTCAGGATCGTAGCTTGCTTTGCCCGTCACGCCCTCTATGGCAGAGAGGTCTGCACAGTTGTCAGAGGTGACCTGTACACCTGCGACATAGAGCTTGTACATCTCTAGTTCTTTTTCTTTCGTGATGGTGACTAGGTCGGTGACTGCCTTGCCCTCTGCGTCACAGAGGTTGTAGAGGTCGCTCTTGTTTTTGACCCACTTGGTGTTGCTGGGGGCTGTGATAGAGCATTTGGTGAAGGTGGGCTCTGCGTCTAATGATCCAAAGCTACCCCCATCGACTCCTCCCTGGGTGCGTACGCTACAGTTCTCAAAGGCCCACTTGCCACTCTTGATCCCGTACAGGGCGCCCTTAACCTCGAGGGAGCAGTCGCGTACGGTTATCTTACCCATGTTTAGGATCCCGTAGCGATAGGACTCCTTGCCTGTAGAGGTGCCAGTAACCTTGAGGCTGCCCTCGCCTGTAATGGTGATGCTCTCTCCATTGGCTATGCCACCGCTCTGCTGGGAGGTTATACTGTTCTCTCCGATGAGGTTGATGGTCAGCCCTTTGGTCATGTTGTAGAGTCCACGGGCGCTACCCCAGCCGTTCTCAGCCTTTGCGTTGAGGATGGTTGCTCCATCGAGTGTTAGGGTGTTGCTCTCAGGATCGTAGCTTGCTTTGCCCGTCACGCCCTCTATGGCAGAGAGGTCTGCACAATTGTCAGAGGTGACCTGTACACCTGCGACATAGAGCTTGTACATCGTCTGCGCACGGCTGGTTAGTGCGGTCAGCGAGAGTAATAGCGTGACGATTGTCACATGAAGTAGTCTTGTCTTCATAAGCTTTCATGCCTCCCTGCTACCTCCTCCTGTTTTACAGGCTCTATCTTCAATAGAATTAGCCTCAGGTGTGGAGGACACCGTATCGAAGGCTTGGGTGTAAGGTTGAGATTATTGAAATAAAGAGAGGAAGGCTACACCTCCTCAGAGATAGATGCTATCCAAGGAGGTGTGAGCCAACGGCTTACTTAAAGAGTCTAACTGTGAATCCGCATTTCTTAGGATTGCTGTTCCCTGAGTCAGCACAGTGGCTATAGTAGCCCATACGCCAGCCACGATCATCGTTTTGCTGATCGACAGCCCAGTAATAACCGCTCGTATTAAGGAGTCGGATACCTTCTGGGGCTTTCCAGCCACAAGATGGGAAGATGCGTATGATATCTCCTTCCTTAGGCTCCCAGTATGTTTCATTAGAGATCTCTTCGATAACCATGCCTTGCTGGACAGGACGACAGGTTATCCTCATCATCATGCTCTGATCGTTCTTGTCTTCGGGGTTGACGATGTATTCATATCTCCATGCTGAGAGTAGGTTAGTGCCCTTGAAGCGGAGAGCGTAAGTTGCCTTGATGTCACCTGACGATTCGGAGTAGTAATCGTTGCTAGAGGTGACCTTAGTGCCATGTATCATGACAGTCTCCTTGACATCTCGGAAGTCACAGTTATGGTCAAACTCAACGAAGGTAGGATTCCCTCTGTACTTAGGCACGATGGCTTGCCACTCGGCTATCGTGGGTAGGTGATACTGTTCGCCTGCGATGGTGATGGCGGCAAACTTCTGGACAGCCTCTGGGAATGCGAAGTAACCACTGACATTATTGGCCTGAGAGGTTACAAAGGCATCACCAGCCTGATTGACATTGTACTCGGCTACATAGGCTAGCGGAAGGTCTAGATGGATAGCCTCTCGATGTATGGTGAGTTGCTGAGTGAGTGTGGGGTGATCAGTCACGATAGCCTCGAGGACAAAGTCGGCTTCACCGCTACCACTCTTTATGACGAAGCTCTTCTGAGCATTGTCAATGGTGATCTCAGAGGCATTGCCTTCTTTGAGACTGATCGTAAAGTCGTCCGAGGTGAGTTGCTTTTTGCTGAGGATCGACCCATCGGGAGCTATCTCCTCGAGGATGCCCTCGACACGCCCCGTTCCACCCTCTCCGGTAAATGTATTTGGGGTGGCTGTGAAGGTCGCCTTGAAGGTGCTTTGATTAGTGGGCTCGTTGGGCTCTTTAGGATTGCAAGAGACGATTAGAGCAAAGCACATGAGCAATGGAAGAATTCGTTTCATAGAACTGCGTAGTTGTTTATATGTAAGTGTAGGGCAAAAATACAAAACGAATTAGATAAAAGCAAGAGACGCACCGTCCCTCATCTGCAGACAGGGACGATGCATCTCTTGAGTGTATTTCTTTATTTGTTTCTGGAGCTTAGCGACGCTTACTACTCCTCTTTTGCTTCCTTGCTTGTGCACGACCTAGGCCTCCGCCTTGCATCTTGCGCATCACTTTGCTTACCTGGTCAAACTGCTGGATGAGCCTATTGACCTCGGCAACGGAGGTGCCACTGCCGTCGGCGATACGCTTGCGACGTGACCCATCGAGGAGACTAGGCTTGGCGCGCTCCTCGGGAGTCATGGAGTGGATGATCGCCTCGATGCCCTTGAAGGCGTCGTTGCTGATGTCGAGATCCTTGACCATCTTGCCGACACCTGGGATCATGGAGACGAGATCCTTTAGGTTACCCATCTTCTTGATCTGAGCGATCTGAGCGAGGAAGTCGTCAAAGTCAAATTGATTCTTGGCGATCTTGGCCTCTAGGCGCTTGGCCTCCTCCTCATCGTACTGCTGCTGTGCTCGCTCGACGAGGGAGACGATATCACCCATGCCGAGGATACGATCCGCCATACGGGAGGGGTGGAAGACCTGAAGAGCCTCCATCTTCTCGCCGGTACCGACGAACTTGATCGGCTTGTTGACGACACTGCGTATAGAGAGCGCAGCACCACCACGTGAATCACCGTCCAGCTTGGTGAGGATCACTCCGTCGAAGTCGAGTCGCTTGTCAAACTCAGCTGCCGTATTGACCGCATCCTGACCCGTCATGGAGTCAACGACGAAGAGGGTTTCATCGGGGCGGATAGCCTCCTTGATACTGCTGATCTCATTCATCATCTCCTCGTCGACGGCTAGACGACCAGCCGTATCGATGATGACGGTGTCTAGTCCCTCCTGCTGAGCATGGGCGATTGCGTTGCGAGCGATCTGTACGGGATCCTTGCTCTCAGGCTCGCTGTAGACGGGTACGCCGATCTGCTCTCCGAGGACGTGTAGCTGCTGGATAGCGGCGGGACGGTAGACGTCACACGCTACGAGGAGAGGCTTGCGCTGCTCCTGCTTCTTGAGCATGTTGGCGAGCTTGCCTGAGAAGGTGGTCTTACCAGAGCCCTGGAGTCCTGACATAAGGATGATGGCGGGGCTCCCCTTGAGGTTGACGGGCACCGCCTCGCTACCCATGAGGGTGGCGAGCTCATCGTGGACTATCTTGACCATCATCTGGCCAGGATTGACCGCTGTGAGGACGTCTTGACCGAGTGCCTTCTCCTTGACCTGATCGGTGAAGTCGCGAGCTACGTTGTAGTTGACATCGGCGTCAAGTAGGGCGCGACGTACGTCTTTGAGCGTTTCGGCGACGTTGATTTCGGTGATGCGGCCTTGGCCTTTGAGTATTTTGAATGAGCGCTCTAGGCGTTCGCTTAGGTTTTCAAACATGTTGGTGAGATGATGAGTGGTTTATAGTCGATTGGTGTCGCTATCGGGGAAGATAATCTTAGGCTGGAAGGTGCGCGCCTCGTCATAGTCCATAAGTGCGTAAGACATGATGATGACGATGTCGTCAGGCTGTACGAGACGGGCTGCGGGACCATTGAGACAGATGACTCCGCTGTCGGGTTCGCCAGCGATGACGTAGGTGTCGAGGCGGTTGCCGTTGTTACAGTCGACGACCTGCACACGCTCTCCTGGCAGGATACCGACGGCATCCATGAGGGTGCGGTCGATGGTAATGCTACCCACATAGTTGAGGTTAGCCTGTGTGACCCGGACGCGGTGGATCTTGGATTTGAGTACCTGTATGTACATAGTTTATAATGTGGAGCGCTAGAGGCTTAGCGTAGGTCTACGACCTCAAGCGACTTGTATTCTTGCGGTGCAAAGGTAAACGATTGTGACGTAACATGCTCCTTCGCTTGCATCTTACGAATGGTATAAGAGACCTGCTCACCTAGGTCAAAGTAGAGGTCTACCTTCTTGGGAGCCTGGCTCTGCTGGTCGAAAGTTACCTCATAGTACTTGACTCCTGCGAGAGGACCAGACCCGCTCTTTGCGACAAATCGGTAGATGACCGTGCCGCGGGGACTCTTGCGCTCGGTGATGCGGTAGCGCTGCGAGGCTTTCTGGATATATGCCAGCGGATTCATCGCCGTGAGGTCTTGCTCGGAGGGAGTCATCAAGGTGTAGGTGCGCTCCTTCTGATTGATGATGCGTAGGGTGGTGCCATCGAAGGCAGCCTCCATGCCAGGCATGCTGAGCATGAAGCGACGTCCCTGGAGCCATGTGTAGCCCTCCTGTGACGGAGCCCCAGGAGAGTTCAACGCAAAGGTGATAGCGACCCCTTTGTTGACCTGTTGCTCGAATTGCTGGAGCGCTTTGTTGAGGTCAAAGACCGCTTTGCGCTGTCCTTGCAGAGGCGCTATGGCGAAGGTGCTACAGACGAACAGAGCTAAGAGAGCACCGAAGAGACGCATCGTGAGAGGTGCGCCGTGGCGCTGATATGATAGGGAGATGTTTGATCTCATACTGTTTGGGATTACCGGTTAGAGGGTGTCTAGGAGTCGGTTGAGAGTCTCCTCGTCGGAGATGAGTACTTGACGAGGCTTGCTACCATCCTGTGCCGACACGATGCCATTCTCATAGAGCTGATCCATAATACGTCCAGCCCGGTTGTAGCCTATGTTGAAGCGTCGCTGGATATTGCTCGTCGATCCTTGCTGCATCTGTACCACATGGCGAGCCACCTCCTCAAAGAGTGGGTCGCGCTCCGTAGCGCCGCCACCGCCAAAACCAGCTCCGCCAGCCGCTCCCTCTGTGGCGGGAGGCTCAGGTAGCAGATAGGGCACTGTAGGATAGGGCTGATGAGAGATGTGGTCCACGATGCGCTCCGTCTCAGGCGTGTCGATGAAGGCGCACTGGATACGACGCATCTCCTTGCCATCGTTGATAAGCATGTCGCCACGTCCTATGAGATCCTTGGCGCTTGTGGTGTCAAGGATGGTGCGTGAGTCCACTTGCGAGGAAACTTTGAAAGCAATACGTGCCGGGAAGTTTGCCTTGATCAGACCTGTGATCACATCTGTACTCGGACGCTGTGTGGCGAGGACGATATGGATACCAGCAGCACGCGCCTTCTGCGCTAGACGTGCGATAGGCTTCTCGATGGCTCGTCCCGTTGTCATGATTAGGTCGGCAAACTCATCGACGATGAGTACCAAGTAGGGTAGGAATACGTAGCCATCCTCCTCGCGTAGGTGTCCCTGACGGAAGAGCTTGTTGTACTCCGATATGTTGCGCACCTTAGCCCGAGCCAATAGTTCGTAACGGGCGTCCATATCTACGCAGAGCGACTCTAGGACAGGGAGCGCCTTGGTTGTGTCGGTGATGATATACTTCTCCTCATCCTCTAGCTTCGTCAGGAAGTGCCGTCCGATGCTCTCGTAGATGCTAAACTCCAGCATCTTCGGGTCGATGAGGATCAGCTTAAGCTCCTCGGGACGCTTATTATATAGGAGTGAAGTGATGAGCGCATTGAGGCCGACACTCTTACCTTGTCCCGTAGCACCTGCGATCAGGAGGTGGGGCATCTTGGAGAGGTCAAAGAGGTAGACATCGTTGGTGATCGTTCGGCCAATGGCTATCGGCAGCTTCAGATCTGTCGTGATAAACTTCTGCGAAGTGATCAGCGCCTTCATGCCGACGGTACGTGGATTGCGGTTTGGCACCTCAATGCCTATGGTACCACGTCCAGGCATCGGGGCAATGATACGGATACCGCCGATGCTCTCCACCTTCATCGCTATGTCGTCCTCAAGGCTACGAATGCGGTTGACCTTAACCTTAGGATCTAGCTTAAACTCATAGAGCGTCACGGTCGGCCCGATGGTCACCTCGACAGGCTCTAGGGCGATACCTAGATCGCTGAGCTTCTCGACGATGAGTTGCTCTATCTCCTTGATCTCGGTATGATCCACCGTTTGCGAAGTTTGGTCGACATCGGCCAGTAGGTCTGGCGAAGGCATCTGATAGCCACCACGACGGGTGTCACTCTGTGGTATGACGGAGGCTACTTGTGAGTCGGCATCGCCCTGTGCTACGGTCACCGTGACGCCACCCTCTAGGCTCTCTTCTGCTGGCGTAGAGACAAGCTCACGACCTGCTTGCGAAGTAGTGCGTGGCGCTGACTGTGCAGCCAAGACGCTTGGCGCTGGAAGGGTAGACTCCTCATCTTCATCTTCCGTAGTGTCCGGCTCACCTTCCATATCGTCTGGAACAACCTCTTCATCAGTATCTGTCGTCTCTTCACCTGAGGCTTCTCCTTCCTCATCAACGCCCTCTAGAGAGCTGTCAGTCGTGCGATGACGACTAGGACGCTTGACCCAGCCTAGCCCAATGGCGCGACGCATCCACTGGAGGTACTCGTGGCGGATCACCACGATGAGGATAATGATCGAGACAAGCAGTATCAGAGCCACGCCTAGCCAACCAATGGCTGGCAGCAGTTTGCAAAGCCATAGCGTACCGTAAGCACCGCCCCAGCGGAAGAAGGTGGGCATGCCGAGGAGATCCTGTATAGCAGCCCCAGCGAGAGCTGTCCATAGACTGAGGCAGATCGTGTAGACCGTTATCTTGATGATGCTCCCCCGCTTGGAGATGCGCATCAGTCGCAAGGCTCCGACGAAACTTAAGATGAGTAGGAACCAACTACCGAATCCGAGGAAGCCATCCATGAGCCAGTGTGCTAGATAAGCTCCATGCACACGGGTTATGTTTTGTATCTCAGCCACCGAGCCATCGATCCCCTCCGGGAGCGTCTGTGTCAGTGCCTCCCAGGGCGTTAGCGCCGTGACGATGCTCTGATCACGTGCTCCCACCAGAAGGTAGGAGACACAAGCCACCAAGACGTATACGACGAAGGCTAGGAGTATCAGTCCTAAGATAAAAGAGATCAGCTCGCCATACCGCTTGTCGGCGACGTTGTTTTGTAAGTCTTGAGCCCACGAGCGCATACGACTCCCCACCGAGCGAGAGGGTGTTGCGTCCTTTCGGCCCGGTGCGTTCGTACGCTTGCGAGACTGAGTCGAGCGTTTCTTGGTTGATTTATCTTTGGATGTAGCCATGAGGTAGTAATAAGGGAGCCTGTAGTGCGATCGTCGCGCCATGCGTGGCGATCTTCTACAGAAAAGCTTGATGCAAAGGTAACGTTTTTACGCTAATGAGGCACCGCTTCATGCAAAAAAGAACTCCCCTTGTTCAGATCATAAGATCTAGGCGAGGGGAGTTACTGTTTGTGGGGTTGTGGAGCTGCGGGGAATTGAACCCCGGTCCAAACATGGTGGCAAAG
>CABQOJ010000017.1 GCA_902465775.1 uncultured Porphyromonas sp.
ACGCACGGTCGTGCGTCCGTTGTGTCAAAGGTTACAGCGTCGTGGTTTTAACGGGGACGGACGCACGACCGTGCGTCCCTACAGCGGGTTACACGTTCCGTGCGTCCGTCGTGACGACTAGTCGAGGAGCTTCTGAGCCTCCTCTTGTAGCTTAGCCTTGCTCTGAGCGCCGACGAGCTTGTTTACCAGCTCACCTCCCTTGAAGAAGAGGATCGTCGGGATATTGCGTATGCCGTACTGGCTGGGCAGGTCGCTGTTTTCGTCCACGTTGACCTTGCCAACGAGGATCTTGCCGTTGAACTCCTCAGCGAGCTCGTCAATCATCGGACCGACCATCTGACAGGGGCCACACCAGGTAGCCCAGAAGTCGAGGATCATCGGCTTGCCCTCAGCCATGAGGCCAGCTATATTCGCATCTGTTATTTCCATTGCCATAGTTCTTGTGTATTTTAGGTTAGTATGAAATGTCTTCTATATATAATAGGTGTGGGCTATCACTTAGCCGCTTGCACGGCACACTGGATCTGGTACTTCTTGACGATCTCTAGGAGCCACTTGCCTGGCTCTATGCTAGGCGCATACATCGTCGTCGTGTAGGGGACCATGGAGGAGCAGAAAGTAATCTCTAGCTCCGTCTTACCAGGGTGATCCTTGATAGCGTTGCCCAGCTCGATGGCACCCTCCAGCGTGTTGGGGCGATCCAGTATCTCCTCCTCACCGTCGGCACCCTCCTCGTAGGAGTCACTCGGTGTGGCGTCCTCGCCTTGACTCAGGTCGATCGTCAGCTGAATGACTCTAAAAGCATCCTCCGTGATGTCCGAGAGAAGCTGCATGCTCTGTACCGTGCGGTAGAGACGACTGGGATCAAATCGGCTCGGCGTGACGCTCATCTTCACTAAGATGGCTAGCCCTTCCTGCGCAAAGTTACCGAAATTCACGTAATCCTTGCCAAAGAGCGGGATCTCGCCAGAGCCCGAGGCATCTTCGATCTGGATGATCGCGTACGGTTCGTTCTTCTTGCTAATGCCTTGGCGCACCTTCGTGACCAGACCAGCGCTGGCCAGCTGCGTGAGCCCTAGCTCTGCATACTGAGCCAGATCGGAGGCGGGGCAGTTGCAGAGGTACTCGATGGCGAAGGCGTAGGGGTCTAGCGGGTGGGCGCTCAGGTACATACCTATATAAGTCTGCTCCTTGGTCAGGCGCTCCAGATTGCTCCACGGCTCCACATCCTTGGGGGGTAGGGGCTTGGGAAGCTTGACACTCGGGTCGCTATCGCCAAAGAGCGACGCCTGCACCTGCGTACGCTCGCTCTCGAGGATCTTGCCGTACTGCATGAGCGCCGTCAGGAAGGTCTCGTCCTTGCCATAGGAGAGGCTGCTCACGCCACTCTTAGCGATCGGGGCAAAGTAAACCTCCCGATCGATGCCAAAGCTGTCGAAAGCTCCCGACAAAATAAGCGCCTCGAGGGCTCGCCGTGAGCAGTTCGTCAGGTCGGTGCGCTGGAAGAAGTCGTACACATCTTGATAGGGCCCATGCTCCTTGCGCTCCTCGATGATAGCCTCAGCCACCGATAGACCCACATGGGAGATACCGCCGAGACCAAAGCGTATGACCCCCTCCTTATTGGCCGAGAAGGCGGTAAAGCTCTCGTTGACATCTGGACCCTTGACCTCCAGACCCATGTGCTGCACCTCCTCGAGGTACTTAGAGAGCTTGTCCGACTTGTTCTGGTTGCAGGTCAGCAGCGCTGCCATAAACTGGGCGGG
Source organism: uncultured Porphyromonas sp. (assembly GCA_902465775.1). Next base: position 1,767 of record CABQOJ010000017.1, read on the forward strand.
GTAGTGTGCCTTCAGGTAAGCGGTCTGGTAGGCCACCCAGGCGTAGCAGACGGAGTGACTCTTGTTGAAAGCGTAGCTCGCAAACTTCTGCCACCCATCATAGATACGCTCGAGCGTCTCACGGGGATGACCCTTGGCGACACCGTTCTCGACAAACTTGATGCGGTACTTCGCCATCTCTTTTTCCTTCTTCTTACCCATCGCCTTACGCAGGCTATCGCTGTCGCCTCGTGTGAAGTCGCCCAGCACACGAGAGAGGATCATCACCTGCTCCTGATAGACGGTGATCCCGTAAGTATCCTTGAGGTAAGGCTCCATCTCGGGCAGATCGTAGGAGATCTCCTGACGACCATGCTTGCGCTCGATAAAGGTCGGGATATTGTCCATAGGCCCGGGACGGTAGAGCGCATTCATAGCCACTAAGTCCTTAAACTCGGTCGGCTCGAGCTGCTGTAGGTACTTACGCATGCCGGCACTCTCAAACTGAAAGGTACCGACCGTGTCGCCCCGCGAGTAGAGCTCGAAGGTCTTGGGATCGTCGACAGGGATCGTGTCAATGTCTAGGTCGATGCCGTAGGACTCCTTAATGTTTTCCAGTGCATCGTTGATGATGCTGAGCGTCTGCAGACCGAGGAAGTCCATCTTGATCAGTCCCGTCGGCTCGATCACCTTACCCTCATACTGCGCCACCAGCTTGCGCTCGTTGGTATCTGGGTCAATGGCGGTCGAGAGGGGCACGACATCGCTGACGGGCGGGCCACTGATGATGACACCACAAGCATGCACACCCGTCGTACTGGCGGTACCCTCCAGTTGGCGGGCATAGCGGATCGTATTGGCGAGCTGTTCGTTCTGACTGACAGACGCTTCGCGAAACTCTTGATTGTTCTGCACCATCCACTCAAGGTTCAGATGCTTAACTCCTTCGGGCGGTCTGTCGGGGATCAGCTTGCAAAGCTTGTTCGCTTGGTCTAGCGGTAGCTCCTCGACACGCGCCACCCCTTTGATCGCGCCCTTGGTCGCCATCGTCGTGAGCGTGATGATGTTGGAGACGTGATCACGGCCATACTTATTGGTCACCCAGTCGAGGACACGCCAGCGGTTCTTATCATCGAAGTCAATGTCAATATCTGGCATCGATATACGGTCGGGATTGAGGAAACGCTCGAAGAGCAAACCGTACTTGATCGGCTCGATCTGCGTAATGGATAGGCAGTAAGCGACTGCCGAGCCTGCTGCCGAGCCACGCCCGGGACCTACACGTACGCCCAGCTGTCGGGCCGCTGCGATGAAGTCCTGCACGACGAGGAAGTAACCGGGGAAGCCCATGTTCTGGATCACCCCCAGCTCCATATCGATGCGCTCCTGCACCTCCGGCGGGACGGGGTCTCCGTAACGCTTCTTGGCACCCTCGTAGGTGAGGTGACGCAGGTAGTCATCTTCACTGGCAAAGCCCTCGGGCAACTCAAAGTGAGGCATCAGCGGAGCGTGATCGATGCTGTAGTATTCCACCTTATTGCACACCTCGAGCGTGTTCTCCAGCACATCGGGATAGTCGGCAAAGAGTGCCGTCATCTCCTCGGGCGACTTGAGCCACTCCTGCTTGGTGTAGCGCATGCGGTTCGGGTCGGAGATCGGCGAATTGGTCGTCATACAGATCAGGTGATCGTGCGCCTCGGCATCCTCTTCGTTGAGGAAGTGGGTATCATTCGTAGCGATCACCTTGATGCCCAGCTCCTGACCTATCTTGAGTATCTCCTGAGCCACCAGCTGTTGCTTCTGATAAGTCTCTTGACCACCTAGAGGGTCGCTGTTCGGGTGAAGCATGATCTCTAGATAGTAGTCCTCGCCGAAGGTCTCCTGATACCATCGAGCCGTCTCGCGCGCCTCCTCCAGACGACCGTGCAGGATATGCTGCGCTATCTCCCCACCGAGGCAAGCACTCGAGGCGATGATCCCCTCGTGGTGCTCAGCTAGGAGCTTCTTGTCAATACGTGGCTTGTAGTACTCGCCATGCTCCCACGCTATGGAGACCATCTTAATGAGGTTGCGGTAACCCTGAAGGTTTTTAGCTAGGAGGATCAGGTGATAACCACTGCGGTCAATGCTGCGGGTCGGGTTGTCAGGATCCTTAGCATCCTTGTCCTTCAGCTCCAGCGAACGGCGCGCCACATAAACCTCGCACCCGATGATCGCCTTGAAAAGACTCCGCTTGATCGTCTGGACCTCCTCCTGAAGACGAGCCACTTCCTCACCGTTGGCAGCATCAGCTTCCAGCTCTTTGATCTGCTTGCCGAGCGACTTGATCTGGGCGAGCTTATCGCCGTTGATCTTATCGTTCGCATAGTTCGTAAAGTTCTTAATGCCATACATAGCGCCATGATCCGTAAGCGCAATGCCAGGCATACCGCATGCGACCGCCTTGTCGACAAGCTTCTCGACAGGCGCCATGCCATCAAGTATCGAGTAGTGCGAGTGGACGTGCAGTGGCACATACATACGTGTCCCTGCCGAGGGACTATGAGGAGTGTCGGGTGTGTGATTCATGAGACTGAGCGTAAGCTGTACAGAGGAGGGCGCCGCAGGCAAGCCCTGCCTCGCCCCCACAAAGATAGTGAATTTAGAGATTAGAAGTTAGAGATTAGAGGCTAGAGATTAGAAGTTAGAGGTTAGAAGCTAGAGATTAGAGAGGAGCAATCGGAGCAATCGGAGCAATCGGAGCCATCGGAGTGATCGGAGCTGATACTAGTCGTAGAGCTTAGAGACGTCCTATGGCTCCTATGGCTCCGATTGCTCTGATCGCTCCGATGGCTCCGATGGCTCCGATCACTCCGATCCCTCTCTAATTTCTAACCCAATACCGATTATGTCAAGAGATTTACCGAATATGTAAAGTCGTATTTCGAAAAAGTGTCGTACCTTTGCACCAAGAGATACTAAAAAAGTAACACCAACTCCTATGCGATCACGCATTCATAACATACTATTGCTCGCTGGCATGCTACTAACCATAGCGGTCACGACGAGTTGTGTCTACAACACACCAGGAGGGGATGAGGAGCTCACACTCCTCATCAAGCTCTCGCCAACTACACCCTTCCGCGCTATCGAGAAGGGTGCCAAACTAAACGCTTACACGGTAGGCGACTTCCAGCCCATCACACTCTTCTTCTACGATAAGGAGGACAACCCCACCGAGCCGTACCGTGTCGAGCTCAAGAGCGCAAGCGATATAGCTCTAGCGATGGGCACCGGCTACGAGATGAAGGTTCGTCAGGCTGTCCGCAAAGTATCTGCCGTCGCTGGGCGTAGCGGCGTCTTGAAGCCCGACAACCTCGAGTCCCTCTCTATCCACGAGCTGCAGAACCTCGGTGGTGCCGAAGATCAGAAGGACGGCTTCCTATATAAGGTACCCTACGTAGCGCCCAAGACACCAGTTCAGCAAGATCAAGCCAATGCTGAGCGACTCACCGTTACCCTCCAACCGGTCCCCAACGTGGCACGTCTGGAAATCTCTGGCAATATAGAGGTACCCCTCGAGTCGCAGGAGAGCACTGTCCAGTGGATCATCGAAAACAGGATGAAGAGCTACACGCAGTCTCAGACCGAGTACTCTTGGCTACCAACCCCTGAGGACCTCACACTGCGCTACATCAAGAACTTCACCATACGAGGCATCTACGTCAATAACTATAAGGAGACACCCAACGTCGCCAACAAGGATCGTGACTCCTTAACTGCTGACAAATATGATCTGACCAATAAAGTTTGGACTGGGCACAACGACAAGATGCACACCCTCTTCGGTCCTCTAGGTGATGCGCAGAGCTACGCTAGCCGCATGACCACCGGCAAGGTAGACGCTTATCAGATCTACCCCGGCTCTGCTACCGATCCCGAGGCACTAGACCACATCATCGTAGAGGTCGAGTACACCCTGGGCGTTCGGGTAGGACACTTTAATTATAAGGTATACAACACGAAAGCGGAGAAAGACGTCTACGCCTGCACCGGTGTAGACAATCTGGGCGAGAAGAAGGTAAGACGCTTCATCACCATACGTAAGTTCCTCGTCACCAAGGGCACTGCCGACGAGTCGCTCGTCTCCTTTGACCCAGGCAAGATATACCGCATCGACCTGAAGTATCTCAATCCGCTCTTCTCAATGAATACCAACCCTGGTATCAAGGATACGAGCGAGATCACCGAGATAACGCCACGCCCCGAGGGCACCGACGAGCGTCCCGAGGAGACCTCCAATACGATACTCGTATCCGTCGTCGACTGGACACACATCAACATCAACACCACGCTAGACTAAACGAAGAACCAAACGAAGAACGAAATGAAGAACGAGACGAATAACGAAATGTAGGGACGCTCGATCGTGCCACGTCGCCCTGTAGGGACGCACGGTCTGTGCGTCCGTTGTATCAAAGGTTACAGCATCGTGGTTTTAGCGACAACGGACGCTCAGACCGAGCGTCCCTACAGCGGGTTACTCGTCCCTCCAAACCAGACAATAACCAAACAGAATATATTCACTTTAATCAACTAATCAAACTTTATGAAGTACATGAAGATGGCCGCCATCGCCATGATGGCACTCGCTCTGTTCTCCTGCAACAAGAAGAACGAGCCAAAGACTGAAGCAGTTCTTAAGATCTGCATCAATGACGCTGAGCTACGCGCTCTCGGAGATAAGTACGAGGCAGGTGCTAAGACTACTTGCGAGACCGATGTCAAGATCAAACTGGACAACGGCACAGAGATTACCCTCGAGGGTCAAGACCTTATTGACGCAAAGGATCTAACCAAGGGCTACAAGAAGGACATTAACTTCGTAGTCAACACGGTTTCTCTTACTGCTAATGGTGTCATCGACAACAGCACCAACATCACGACCCTCCAGGGCAAGAAGCTCAATACTGAGATTGCTCTAGCAGCTCCTGCTACACCAGTAGAGGTCTCAACAGATGGTGACAAGACTGTCTACACAGTTACCCTCGAGCCCAAGCCTGCTGTTGCTCGCCTAGAGGTTGCTGGTAAGATCAAGGGTCAGCCCAACAAAGCTGGTGTGAATGCCTTCCAGGACATCACTGTAGAGCAAGTTTATGTCAACAACTACCTCTCTACCATCGCTGGTCCTCGTCATATGAGCGTATCTAACGGTAAGGATGGCTTTGACGAGACAGCTGGTAAGCCTTCTCTTGAGACTCAGATGAACGACGCAATCCCTGCAGGCGACAAGACCGCTTTCGAGGGTATGACTAAGGTCGCTGGTTACTACCTCTTCCCCAAGCTAGCTAAAGAGACTCCTGTAGCTCCTGACTACTATGATCACGTTGTCCTCAAGGTCAAGGTGACCTACACGCCTGAGGCTATCGCTCTTGATCCTACTCTTGAGCAGAAGACTGTCCGTTTCATCACTATCGCTCGCTTTATGATAGCTGCAGAGACAGACCTTGACGGTGGCTTCCTAGCAGGTGTCATCTACAAGCTTGACCTCAACGAGCTCAGCAAGGATATCAAGACTGGTGATGACGGTAAGCCCGATCCTAACAACCCACTTACTCCAGATCCAGAGCCCAACCAGAAGAAGCAGCTTGTTGTCAAGGTTAAGCCTTACGAGTGGACGGCTCAGAACATCAAGCCTAACATCAAGGACGGTTACAAGAAGTAATCACGCCTGACGTACAGACAGGTACGTCTACAATATAGTTTCGCGGCGTGGCTCACGCTCCACGGCGAGCGGAGCCACGCTAGCGACACTAACCTTTCCCCACACAGGCTCTGACTATCCCACACACTAGCAGCACTAGTTCCACTAGATTCACTAGAGCCACTAGTCCCCACTAGACTCACTAGAAGCACTAGTTTCACTAACTACTAACCAGCTCCGCTACCTCCAATGGCAAAGAAAGTACTACTATTACCCCTCACAGTGCTACTCATGGCGCTACTCTCCTCATGCGTGTATGAGGACCTGAGTAAGTGTCCCGAGCCACGACTACGCTTCGTCTACTACGCAGACGGGAGCGACAACGTCCTGCCCAACTACATCCAGGATGGGCACCTATACATATATGACGAGTCGGGAGCGGTATGCTATACACGGCAACTCACACGTCGAGACTTAGCAGAGGGGATTCAGCTACCCGTCTTGACCTTCGCCCAGTACCGAGTCATCGCCTGGGCCAACGTGACCAAGCAGTCACAGATAGCTAACCCGGACCAGCTCGCCAAGGCTGACATCACAGCACAGCCAGACGACAAAGGCATTTACCGAGGCACTGACTCGCTATACCGTGCTGAGCTATCACTAGACCTGCGCCATGAGCCGCAGGGCGAGTACACCGTACCCTTCTCATCAGCTCACATCGGGCTCGATGTAGTCATCAAGGGTTATGACGCATTCCACCCCGGTGCGGGTGAGCCACGCATAGAGATATCTGGCGGTACGCACTACAACTTCGTCGAGCATCCTGCCGGCATACCTTTGCCCGATGCTTACAAACCATTCGTCCCTTATCTGGGACACTCCGAGCGTGACGACATGTATCGCGCACGCTTCGACCTCTTCCGCTTCACCGATGCTCAGGCGCCCGTGCTGCGACTCATCGACAGCAAGTCTGGCAAGGAGATTAAGCGCATTGAGTTCACCGACTACCTCAAGAGCCACAATCTCTCCTTCGACAAGCTCCACGAGGCCAACCTCCCGTTACTGATTACCTTCACGGCTCCGCTGCAGATCACCATCAAACCATTCGTCTGGGGCAGCATCAACATCAAGCCTGACAAGTATAAGCAATAGAAATTAGAGATTAGAAGTTAGAGGTTAGAGAAATGAGTAACGATATGTAGGGACGCACGCTAGTACCACGTCGCTCTGTAGGGACGCACGATCTGTGCGTCCGTTGTAGAACGGCAAAACAAATAGCCCCGTAATTTTAACGGGGACGGACGCTCAGATCGAGCGTCCCTACAGGACACAGTAACAACAGCCAACAGCCAACAGCTAATCGCCAACAGCCAAAAAAGAAACCACAATAACTATATGACACGTCTGACTAAATACACCATTCAGCTCATCAGCGGCTTGCTGCTCGCTCTGCTCACCGCAGGGTGCGTTGCCGACCGCAACGTGAGCGACTGCATCACCGAGGGTGAGGAGGTCGAGCTCGAGTTCGCCCTCCAGGTACCCGCCCTCGAGACTTCCCTGCGCCAGCTTAGCAAAGCTCAGGAGAAGCAGGTTGATAAGATCACGGTCCTCGTCTTCAATACCGATGGCATCGCCACTGAGGATCAGGAGACTTTCGCCTATAAGGCTACGGTCAAGAGCTCCTCTCCACAGGCCGATGGGACCACGCTACTACGCTGTGGTCTCAAGGCTACTGCAAGTAAGATGCGCGTCGTCTGTGTTGCCAATCATGAGTTCAACACTACAGACCTCGAGGGCAAGACCAAGCAAGAGATCTTTGAGGATACACGCATGGTCAAGCAGTTCACGACAGCTGGCTGGAAGACCGACGGCACGCAGCTCATCCCTATGTGGGGTGAGAGCGATGCGCAACCTGTCAGCCGCGCCACTAAGTTCAACGATTGCACTGCCACCAACGCTAATGGTGTCATCCACCTCGTCCGTGCCCTAGCACGTATCGACGTAGGTATCAACTTTGACGAGACCAAGCCCGCCGACGAGACCGCTCAGGGTGGGGCTAAGTTCAAGATTAAGTCCGTAAATGTCTACCGCTACGCACAGTCTATGTACGTGACCGGTACGCAGGCACTCACCTTCCGTATGGACGGTGCCACACGTGAGCCATTGCCTCACACGCCAGCTGGTATGACCGCTGCGGCAGACGGTGCGCCTCTCGTCTTCACTGCAGATGCTGGTGTCGACAGCTACGTACGCAACATCTATGTCCCTGAGATCGCCAACAAGACCAAGGACAATGACCATCGCACCTGCCTCGTCATCGGCGGATACTATGACGGTAGCACCAAGGTGACCTACTACCGTGTCGACTTCATCACACGCGAGATCAAGTCTCCACGAGACGTCATCACCAAGCAACTAGACGTACTGCGTAACCACCGCTACCGTTTCAACATCACCAAGATCGAAGGTCCTGGTACGGACACCCCCGAGGAGGCACTCACCACCGAGCCGGTCAACATCTCCTACGACGTCGTCGTCTGGGACGAGGCTAAGATCGACAAAATCATGTACGACGGACAGTACTACCTCTCCGTCTCCAAGGATAAGTTCCACTTCGGCAAGGACGCCACCAGTGAGAACTACACCATCCGCACCAACTGGCCCGACGGCTACAAGATTGTCAAGGCTGATGGAACTCCGTGGGCTACGACCGCTACGCAAGGCTCCTGGGCATACTTCACCGAGCCCGCTGGTCAGACCTTTAAGAAAGATGCGGACATGACCAGCACGGTCAACGTCCTCGAGAATAACACTAACGGTGTCCGTACCATCGCTCCTACAGAGCTCTTCGTCCAGGCCGGCCGTATCAAGTGGCCTCTCAAGGTCACCCAGTCCGACAAGATCGAGCTCGACATCAAGATCTATCTTTGGGAGACTGGAGACTGGAAGAAAGACTGTGCCAAGGAGCCTATCAATGCCCACACCTGTGTACCTGGTACGACATACAAATTCTGGGTCAAGTACACCGAGGGGGCTACCGTCGGTCGTGTGCAAGTGGACCGTGACGAGCAGTTTAAGTGGAATAGAGAGTCTGTCGATAAGGATCAAGGTATCGCCCTCTACACAGCAACCGTGGACCAGAAGGATGTGCCTGAGGATGACTTCTGGCTGAGCGAGGTGTCCAAGTTCAGAGTGGTCAAGGGCCCTGCTGAGGCTGCCACAAACCTCACGCTGAACTATATGAAGTGGGACGCTATCCCCTACAAGGATGCAGGCTTCACCCACAACATGCTCGATCGCAACAGAGAGCCTGTCTACGTGCTGGGAGACTTCAATCAGCGCTTCTACATCCGTGCCAATGCGCCTTATAATCTCACGATTGAGACGAATGGAATTACGATTCAGAAGCTCTCAGGGAATCCTGTAGAGAGCCAAGTTGTTAAAGGCTGGCATGAGGGCAAGCTGATTCAGGAGAAGATACAACCAGCCTTTGTTGAAGGCGACCAGGTCAACTTCCAGACCTTCGACCATATCGGAGATAAGGATAAGGTTGATCTCGGGGATAACAGAATCGTCAGCGCCGGTGTCAATTTCATAATCTCGCCCAAAGCAAATGAGGGTGAGCCTGGATACTTTAAACCGCATAAGTTCACGATACACTTTGTCGCTGGTATCCTCCAGCCTGAGGCAAACACCTACGTCCTTGAAGCTGGCGAGCTACCTATCCTCATCCCCTGCTCGCAGATCAATAAAGCTGCCGACTGGTGGGAGGATCAGATGGATGATCTCAATCAGATGATGCAATATCGCCTTAAGGCTGGTGGAGGTCAAGAGCCAGGCTTTACAAGGACTGTATACGAGAAGTATGTTGATGAAAACGCAGAAAATGCAGCCGAAGCAGCAAGAATAAAGCAAAAAACAGAAGTAGTACCACTACCTAGATTAAAAGATGATGACAAAGACTGGACTGCGCAGCCTGTGTGGAGTACACTCCGTTCCACTGCAGGCAACGATTCTGGTCTCAAGCGAGTCGAAGCCGTACGTCTAGACTTCGGGTGTAAAAACTATATCATAGTGACTCCTAGACCCGAATACGAAGGTTGTGTACTAGTCTCAGCTGTCAAGGGTTATAATACAGCCAAGCCTAAGATCCTGTGGAACTGGACCATTTGGGTCGTCAAGAAAGTAAAGGATGGTGGAAATGGTTATCCATGGGATGACGCTGACAATGGGCAGCACACTAAGCCCTACATGAATCGTAACCTAGGAGCATACCGTATGGCCGCTGAGAGGGCTAGGGGTGTAGCTTACAACGTATACAACAACGACATGGCAGGTCTTTACTACAAGCATGGGACTCCAGTTCCTCACCATGCTTACGAGGAGCAAGGAGCAGCGGCAACGACTGGTTCGCACTGCACGAAAGTGTGGTATAATCAGAAGCTAGTACATGCTCAGGCTCAGACACGTATGAGCCCAACTCTTTATGGCATGGCATCTGCAAAGACTATGTGCTCCATGCATGACATCATCAATAAGCCTACGCAGATGATCGCTCGAAACCTCCAGTCTGAGTATATCATGGAGCTCGGCACATCTGAGTGGGGAGCTTATACCAAAAAGAAGATTTGGCAAGGAGGCGATGCTGCTTCTATCCTAAATAATGAGCGTGGCTTTGCTAACTTCTTAGGGAAGACGGATAAGACACCTTTTGATCCCTCTCCGTATGGCTGGAAAGTCCCCTCAGCTGGGGAGGAAAGTTTGGAACTCTGTAATCATCCCAATCTAGTTTTTGCTCGGACTGGAGGATTCCTTGCTGGTTGGTACAATACGATGAACCTAGCCTCCGAGGGTCAAAATGTTGCCCTTCATGTAGCAACTTGCTATGCGAACTCAGACGCCCTAGTCTTTAACTACTATGACCTAACAAGACAGCAGTGGACGCACACCATCAATGGTGGAATCATCTCAGGTGCCAATACGATAACTATGGCATCGTCACAAATTCCAATCCGCTGTATCGAGAATGAGAAGGAGAGCGACTACCGCGACTACACGGCAGCTGGCGTGATGATGAACGCCCGTAGCGCTACGAAAGCGGCTCGTCGCTATCACCGTCGCTAATACTCGCACTAGCCGTCACGGCTGAGCCGCCCAAGAGCGTGGCTCTGCCGTGATCGACAAACGACCCGAGGGGGCGCCGCCTGCACATTCGCAGGCAGCGCCCCCTCGCTCGTTGTACCCCGTGACGTCGGAGCGATCGGACTGTCGGACGGGCTTCAGAGCTGACGCATGATAAAAGAGACAGTTGACTTTTGCAACAGTCTTATGAAAATGAG